>CAILJO010000001.1 GCA_903834635.1 uncultured Micrococcales bacterium
GCAAACGTTCAACGGGGACTTAGCTCAGTTGGTAGAGCACCTGCTTTGCAAGCAGGGGGTCAGGGGTTCGACCCCCCTAGTCTCCACAAAAGAAATGGTCCGGCAGAAATGCCGGGCCATTTCCCTTTAAGCTACTTCGTCTCGCTGCTGCGATAACCTCGCAGCAAACCACTCGACTCGGGAGGCATTTCTGTTTGCGTCGCCTAGCTCCGCATTTAGTCTTAGAGCATGACCAAAGCGCTGTTGATTATCGACATTCAGAACGACTATTTCGCTGGCGGCGCGATGCAACTTGTGGGCAGCGAAGAGGCTGGAGCGGTCGCCGCCGGCATCCTGGCTGAATTCAGATCACGCGAACTTCCGGTAATCAGCGTGCAGCACATTGCTACAGGTGCAGGCGCAAAGTTCTTTCGACCTGGCACGGCCGGCGCTGAGATTCACCCAAGCGTAGCCCCAGAACCGGGCGAGCCAGTCATCGTGAAACATTTTCCAAACGCATTCCGTGAAACCGAACTGCGCGAGACTCTTAGGACCATCGACTGCACCGAGCTTGTTGTTATCGGCATGATGACCCACATGTGTATTGACACTACGGTGCGCGCCGCGAAAGACTTGGGTTTCAACGTGACACTCATCGACGATGCGTGTGCGACTAAAGACCTCACCCACAACGGTCGCACCACCTCTGCTGCCGACGTTCAGACCTCCTACATGGCAGCCATCGATGGCAGTTTTGCGAACGTTGTCAGCTCGAATGATTTTCTAGCGACACTGGCTTAAGGCTCACTGATGAATCCGCTTAGTTCAAAATCAAAGAGCCGAACTTGGGCAGGGATAGTCGTCATTGCTCTGGCCTGCGCATTGCTGACCGCTTGTTCTCCTAAGCCTTCGGCGTCGGCCGTGTTGAAGGACGCCGTGACCGCGACAAGCGCCAAGATCCTTCGAAACGGCGCTGTGGCCGAAGGTCAAATAATAGATGGCGGCAAGTTCACCGAGGTGCAAGACCCCAATGATGCCGGCGGGCATTATGTGAACAATGCAGTGCTAACTGGTGCGCAAAATGACTTCAAACAGATTTCGCGCCAAACACCTGGAAACCTGCAATCATTCGACCCAATTCGTGACTTTGCGATGGCGAGATCGGGAGAACCCATCTCGTTCAACATCACTAACTTCAAGGTCTTGTCAACGGAATTCACGCAAGAGGGCCAGAAGGTTACGCAGAAAATTCGACTCAAAGACACATCAAGCGGCATGGGCACGTTTGATGCTTCGGTGAAATACACGATTGCTGCTGGGCTCATAAAGACAGCGAGTTTTGACAAAGCGCTTTTCAACCCGCAAAACCCAAGCGAGGTGTGCATGTATTCACCAATCAACTGCGCCAAAAAAATCAAACTGCACTATGAGGTGAATAGAGTCAAGTTGATAATGGGCAAGGCTCTCAACGCCTATGAGGTCGCTCAGCGTTTGTCCGAGGGAACCCAGAAGTCCTATATCGAACAGATCATGAAGAACATGGACTCGACAGTGCGAGCCACAACTTCTTGGACTACCCAAAACTCCGATGCCTCGGCCGGCTCAATCTATGACGCCAAAACAAAAACCGGTGTGACGTTCAGCTCATACGATGACCCAGCTGCGATCTCTCAAGAGAACTATCAAGATGGCCGCCACGGCCCAGACAACGGCTTCGTTTCAAGCATCTTCTTTGACACCACCGATGGCGGTTCAACTTATTTCTATGCAGACATTCTCTTTGAACAACCTTCCGCAAGGTATGTCATCACCGATTCTCAGGGTTTGATTATTGCTAACCTGCATTTCGAAGGCACGAGGCTGGTGGACTTTGTCGACAACACCATCGGCACAAACTCAATCTTCACAATCTCAAACAGAGTGGATGCACCACTGTTGGCTAGCAAGTTGGTTGGCGTCGGCAAGGGATAGAAGTAACCGTCGGGTGTCTGGCATGTCCACCTTGAATAAATCGTTACGCTCTAACTATGAAAACCGACAACTACGCCAGGTTCGCACGCGCTCACTCGATCACTCAAACCAGGCATGGCCTGACGGCCGAGCTGGATAACGAGCAGTTGCGCATCGATGTTCTTGCACCTGACGTAGTTCGAATCAAGATTTCGCGTGGTGGCGTGTTCGATGAGAAACCGAGCTTCGCACTGGCTAACGAGCCGACCCCAATGACGAGCGGCTTCAAGGTCGAATCCAGCACCGCCAAGACCGAGCTCACCACCGAGGGCATCCGTGTGGTTGTTAGTCACGAACCGTTTGCGATCGACGTTTATCGCCCAGACGGCAGCGTGGTTTTCGAGTCGGTGCGCGACCAGCACGGCGCTTGGAGTTATGGCCATGAGAACGACTCGTTCGTGATTCGCCGCCGCGTTGCCAAAGACGACCCGATTTATGGTCTCGGCGAAAAGACGGGTGGCTTCAACCGTCGTGGCCGCGATTTCACCCTGTGGAACACCGACGTTTTGAACCCGACCGCTTCGGGCGAGTTCACCGAGCAGTACGAAAAGGGCGACCCTCGCGCCGACAACACCTCGACCGAGTTCGATCCGTATTACGTGAGCATCCCGTTTTTCTATCACCAGGATGCCGCCGGCGGACACATCAGTGGCTCGTTCATCGACAACCCTTATCGCGGTTTCTATGACTTCAGCGCCGAGGACGAAATCAAGATTCACTTCGGTGGCGGGCAATACACCGAATACGTTTTCGCTGGTCCCGACATGTGCCGCATCCTGTTTCAGTACACAACCTTGACCGGCCGCACCGCACTGCCGCCGATCTGGTCACTCGGTTTTCACCAGTGCCGTTGGTTTGGTTATAACCAAGATGACGTCGAGCGTCTGGTCGCCAAGTATCGAGAGGTCGACGTGCCGCTCGATGCGTTCTGGCTCGACATCGACTACATGGATGGCTACCGCGTTTTCACGTGGAACAAAGAGCGCTACCCCGATGCCCCCGGCATGCTGGCACGTCTTGCCGACGCCGGAGTCAAGGTCATCACCATCATCGACCCGGGCGTAAAAGAGGATCCGGGCTACGAGGTCTATGACGACGGCGTGAAGAACCAGGTATTCGCGATCACCGAGGGTGGCGACGAATACATCGGACAGGTTTGGCCCGGCGACACGGCTTTTCCTGACTTCGCAAACGAGCGCGCTCGCGAGTGGTGGGGCGAGCTAAACGCCGAACATGTCAAGAGCGGTTTGGCCGGCATCTGGAACGACATGAACGAACCAGCAACCGGCGACAGAGACCCACTGCCGATGCGTTTCGACCAGGGCAAGTTCGAGCACGAGCGCTTTCACAACCAATACGCAATGTTGATGGCCATGGGCACGACCGAGGGTTTGCTCAAGGCGATGCCCAACCTGCGGACCTTCGTGTTGAGTCGCGCCGGCAGCGCAGGTATTCAGCGCTATGCCGCCA
>CAILJO010000002.1 GCA_903834635.1 uncultured Micrococcales bacterium
AAGAGACTTGGCCGATTCACCGTCAGCCTCCAGCTTTCGACCAGCTCGAATCAAAGACTCAGATGTTCGAGACCGGTATCAAGTCGATCGACTTGCTGACCCCTTATGTTCTCGGTGGAAAGATTGGTCTGTTCGGTGGTGCCGGTGTCGGTAAGACCGTTTTGATCCAGGAAATGATCTACCGTGTGGCAGAAGACCACGATGGTGTGTCTGTATTCGCCGGTGTTGGTGAGCGTACCCGTGAAGGTAACGACCTCATCGACGAAATGACCGAATCTGGCGTTATCGACAAGACCGCGCTCGTGTTCGGCCAGATGGACGAGCCACCAGGCACCCGTCTTCGCGTTGCCCTTTCGGCACTGACCATGGCGGAGTACTTCCGCGATGTCCAGAAGCAGGACGTTCTGTTGTTCATCGACAACATCTTCCGTTTCACCCAGGCAGGTTCTGAGGTTTCGACCCTTCTAGGTCGCATGCCATCTGCCGTGGGTTACCAGCCGAACCTGGCCGACGAGATGGGTCTCCTTCAGGAGCGCATCACCTCGACCCGTGGTCACTCGATTACCTCGCTGCAGGCCATTTACGTGCCTGCTGACGACTACACCGACCCAGCCCCGGCAACCACCTTCGCCCACCTCGATGCAACCACCGAGCTTTCGCGTGAAATCGCATCGAAGGGTCTGTACCCAGCCATTGACCCGCTGACCTCGACTTCGCGTATCTTGGACCCTCGCTACATTGCGAAGGACCACTACGAGACCGCGACACGCGTGAAGGCGATCCTGCAGAAGAACAAGGAACTTCAGGAAATCATCGCCATCCTCGGTGTTGAAGAACTTTCTGAAGAAGACAAGGTCACAGTTTCACGTGCCCGTCGCATTCAGCAGTTCTTGTCACAGAACACCTACATGGCCGAGAAGTTCACCGGTGTTAAGGGTTCAACCGTGCCACTGAAGGACACCATCGAAGGCTTCTCAGCCATCGCAAACGGTGACCTTGACCACGTCGCAGAGCAGGCCTTCTTCAACGTTGGTGGCCTCGACATGGTTATGGCTAACTGGGAGCGCATCCAGAAGGAAACCAAGTAACAATGGCAACCCTTCGCGTAGAACTAGTAGCTGCCGACCGCGCCGTGTGGTCTGGCGAGGCCAAAATGGTCGTCGCCAAGACTGTCGAAGGTGAGATCGGTTTGCTGCCAGGTCACGAGCCTATCCTCGCCATTCTTGGTGATGGTGAAGTTCGCATCACCTTAGAAGATGGCGCACCGATCAAGGCAAACGCTGCGGATGGCTTTTTGTCGATGGAGCACGATGTTGTAACCATCGTCGCCCGTCACGCAGAGCTTGCCTAAACAAAGGTAAAAAGAAAACCCCGTCCGATTGGGCGGGGTTTTCTTTTGTTTGAAACTTTAGTCTTGCTCTGGGCGTCGCTTAGCTGGAGCCTCGCGACGGTTTGCGGCCGGAACCCACTTCACGTCGCCGCCGTGCTTGATGTTGGCGAATCGTGCAAGAACAAACAGCAGGTCGCTCAG
>CAILJO010000003.1 GCA_903834635.1 uncultured Micrococcales bacterium
CTGAGCTCACACCGTGTTGCGGGTTATTTGCCAATGATCAAATCGGGTGCAAACCAAGCCATCATGCGCTGCCTTGTTTCACATGGTGATCGTGACGTTTTGGTCGAGATGGAACTCAACCGCGACACCAAAAACTCGGCCCGTCTAGGGCGAGCACCGGCAAGTCGCGTCAGGGACATCTTGGGGGTCATTCAGTCTGTAACTTTTGCCCCTGAGGACATCGACATAATTCGCCGCGATCCGTCAAACCGCCGCGCCTTTCTTGATGAGCTTGTCGTGCAGTACCGGCCTCGAATGGCAGGCGTTTACAGTGATTATGAGCGTGTGCTAAAACAGCGCAACACTCTGTTGAAAACGGCGCGGGCCACCAAGACGTCTGGTTCGGCCCTGTCTACCCTGGACGCCTGGGATGCCTCGCTCGTGCAATACGGCAGCGAGATTGTGGCGTCACGCATCGAGGTGGCGGCAATGCTTGAACCTCACCTGTTTGAGGCATACCAAAAGATCGCAATCGCCAACAATGAGCCAAGAATGCTCTATCGTTCAAGCTTGCTTGGGTCGCTGATTCCAGACGGCGAAGAAGCAGACGACCTAGAGTTTTTGACCGACAGCGACCGCGGAAACATCTCTGCACTTTTCGCCAGCAAACTAGAGAGGGTCAGACCAAAGGAGCTCGAAAGAGGAATCACCCTGGTTGGTCCTCATCGTGACGAGTTGGTGTTGATGTTGGGCGACTTGCCTGCCAAGGGCTTTGCTAGCCACGGCGAAACCTGGTCATATGCTCTGGCTCTGCGGCTCGCATCGGTTGAGCTGCTCAAAAAAGAGAGCCGAACCGGTGACCCTGTGTTGATTCTCGACGATGTTTTTGCCGAACTCGACAGCGGGCGACGCTTGCGACTAGCCGAGCTTGTGGCCAACAATGAACAGGTGTTGATTACCGCCGCCGTCGCCGAAGATGTTCCAGAGGTGCTTGGTGCCGCGAAGTTTTATGTCAAGGCTGGTGTGGTTAGCAATGGCTGAGCGCAAGATCTCTGATTTCGCCCAAGAGTTTTACTTCACCATGCTTCAGGCTGCTTCGGGCAAAAGAAAAACGCGTGACCAGAAACGCGTCGAAGAGCGCAAGAAGAGCGCAAAAAGCAAGCCTTTCGAAAAGGGACGCGATCCAATCACGGCGCTGTCTAGCCTCGACAAACTGGTCTCCGATTTCAGTTGGTCCGCCGAGCTGGCAGAAGGCGACCTGCACAACCAGTGGATGGCCGTGGTTGGCGAAGACACCGCTAAAAACTCTGCTCCCGAAGATTTGGTTGATGCAACTTTGACCGTGCGCTGTGTCTCGACGGCCTGGGCAACTCAACTTCGGCTGATGTCTTCCGATATTTTGGAGCGCCTAAACAGCGACTATCCAGCCCTCAAAATCGAGACTTTGAAAATTCTTGGACCAGATGCACCGTCTTGGAAGAAGGGCCTGAGATCGGTTCCGGGGCGAGGCCCGCGCGACACCTACGGGTAGTCGAAATTTCGCCGCTTTAACCTTCAGATTTCGCTCGGTTTGAGCGCACGTCGGCAATCCCAATTTCTGGACGAAAATACCCGCGTACAAACCTTCAAGTTCGGCTTGAATAAAGGGCAAAACACCCCAAACGCCGACGGCGTAATGTCCCACAAAATGTCGCAACCGAAGGGTAAAATTTGAGGGTTAGCAACCCCGAATTTAAGTCGGTTTTTCAACTGCAGTTCAGTGGGCCTAACCCGGCTAAAAAGGAGCACAAACTAAATATGTCTGAACAAGAAAGCAACTACGAGGCTGGCAATATTCAAGTCCTCGAAGGACTCGAAGCAGTTCGCAAACGTCCGGGCATGTACATCGGCTCCACCGGTCCCCGTGGTCTTCACCACCTCGTCTACGAAATCGTGGACAACTCAGTCGACGAAGCACTCGCAGGCTACTGCGACAGCATCCAAGTGACCATCACAAAAGCTGGATGGATTCGCGTTCAAGACAACGGTCGTGGCATTCCAGTTGCCACCCACCCAACCGAGGGCATCTCGACGGTTCAGGTCGTTTTGACCATTCTTCACGCCGGCGGAAAGTTCGGCGGTGGCGGCTATGCGGTTTCGGGTGGTCTGCACGGTGTTGGCGCATCGGTAGTAAACGCACTGTCGACCAAGCTTCGCGTGGCCGTTGCCCGCGAAGGCCACTTCTGGACTCAGAGCTACCAAAATGGTGTGCCAGATGCACCGCTGGCTAAGGCCGGCGAAACCGACACCACCGGCACCATGACCGAGTTCGAACCAAACGCCGAAATCTTCGAGACCGTTGAGTTCGACTACGAAACCCTGCGTGCCCGTTTTCAGCAGATGTGTTTCTTGAACAAGGGGCTTTCGATCAGCCTCAAGGATGAGCGCTCCGGTCGCGAAGACACCTACCTCTACGAGCGCGGTCTAATGGACTACGTCGAATTCTTGAACTCATCAAAGAAGACCGAAATCGTTCACGAAGAAATCATCTCGTTTGAGTCAGAGACCAAAGAGAAGAACATGTCGGTCGAGTTGGCCATGCAGTGGACCAACGCCTACAACGAAAGTGTTCACACCTATGCGAACACGATCAACACTCACGAGGGTGGAACTCACGAAGAGGGCTTCCGTGCATCGTTGACTTCGCTGCTCAACAAATACGCTCGTTCGACCAACCTTCTAAAAGAGAAGGACGAAAACCTGAGCGGTGACGACTGCCGTGAGGGCCTCACTGCTGTTATCTCGGTCAAGCTGAGCGAGCCACAGTTCGAAGGCCAAACCAAGACCAAGCTGGGCAACACCGAGGCTAAGGCTTTTGTGCAAAAAGTAGTCAACGAGCAACTCGGTGACTGGCTCGAGCGCAACCCGACTCAGGCCAAAGACATCGTTCGCAAGGCGATTCAGGCAGCGACCGCACGACAGGCAGCTCGAAAGGCTCGCGAGGCAACTCGCCGCAAGGGCTTGCTCGAGTCGAGCGGCATGCCGGGCAAGCTTCGCGACTGCTCAAGCCGCGATCCACGCCTGAGCGAAATCTACATCGTTGAGGGTGACTCGGCAGGCGGCTCTGCTGTTCGCGGACGCAACCCAGAGACCCAAGCAATCTTGCCGCTGCGCGGAAAGATCTTGAACGTCGAGCGTGCACGTCTAGACCGCGCACTAGCCAACACCGAAGTGCAGGCGCTAATCACCGCCTTCGGCACCGGCATTGGTGAAGAGTTCGACATCGAAAAGATCCGCTATCACAAGTGTGTTCTCATGGCCGACGCCGATGTCGACGGTCAGCACATTCGCACGCTGATCTTGACGCTGTTGTTCCGCTACATGCGCCCACTGATCGAGCACGGCTATGTCTATCTCGCACAGCCACCGCTGTATCGCATCAAGTGGTCAAACGCAGAGCACGAATATGTTTACTCAGATGCCGAGCGCGACGAGAAGCTAGCATCGGGCCAAGCCTCGGGCAAGAAGATTCCTAAAGAGAACTCGATTCAGCGCTATAAGGGTCTTGGTGAGATGGACTACGACGAACTTTGGTCGACCACCATGGACCCAAACCGCCGCACACTCTTGCAGGTGACGCTAGACGACGCGGCTTTGGCTGACGAAATCTTCAGCACCCTCATGGGCGACGACGTCGAAGGACGCCGCACCTTTATTCAGCGCAACGCCAAGGATGTTCGCTTCCTAGACATCTAGGCCGCGAAGGAACGAGACAAGAAAAATGGCTGACGAAAACACTCCAGAAGTGCCCGAAACCGAAGTCCTGATCGACAACGTCGAACAGGTCGACCTGCAAACAGAAATGCAGCGCTCATACCTCGACTACGCGATGAGCGTTATCGTGGGTCGCGCCCTGCCAGACGTTCGCGATGGCATGAAGCCTGTGCACCGCCGCGTGATCTACGCAATGTTCGACGGTGGCTACCGCCCAGACAAGCAGTTCAGCAAGTGCTCGCGCGTGGTCGGTGACGTGATGGGTCAGTACCACCCGCACGGCGACGGCGCCATCTATGACACCTTGGTTCGTCTGGTTCAAGACTGGAATCTTCGCTACCCACTGGTCGCCGGTCAAGGAAACTTCGGTTCACCAGGCAACGACCCAGCCGCAGCTCCTCGTTATACCGAGTGCCGCATGGCGCCGTTGGCCATGGAGATGGTTCGCGACATCGACGAAGAAACCGTCGACTTTCAAGACAACTACGATGGCCGCACCCAAGAGCCAACCGTTTTGCCAAGCCGTTTTCCAAACCTTTTGGTCAACGGTTCAATCGGCATCGCAGTTGGAATGGCGACCAACATTCCACCTCACAACCTGCGCGAAGTTGCCGCCGGTGCTCAGTGGTATCTAGCCAACCCAGATGCCTCGCAAGAAGAGTTGCTCGAAAACCTTCTGCAGCACATTAAAGGCCCAGACTTTCCGACCGGCGCAACCATCCTTGGCCGCAAGGGCATTGAAGAGGCATATCGCACCGGTCGTGGTTCTATCACCATGCGTGCGATAGTCAACGTCGAAGAACTTCACGGCCGCACCTGCTTGGTTGTCACCGAGCTGCCATACCAGGTCAACCCAGACAACCTCGCACTCAAGATTGTTGAGCTCGTCAAAGAGGGTCGTCTTCAGGGTGTCGCCGACATCCGTGATGAGACATCGGGCCGCACTGGTCAACGTTTGGTCATCGTTCTAAAGAAAGACGCAGTTGCTCGCGTTGTTTTGAACAACCTCTACAAGTTGACACCGCTGCAAGAAAACTTCAGCGCCAACATGTTGGCTCTAGTCGATGGAGTGCCTCGCACGCTATCGATCGACGGATTCATCAAGCACTGGACCGATCACCAGGTTGAGGTCATCGTTCGCCGCACGCAGTTCCGTTTGCGCAAGGCCGAAGAACGCGCCCACATTCTGCGCGCATATCTCAAGGCACTCGATGCACTCGACGCTGTCATCGCACTGATTCGCAAGAGCCAGTCGGTCGACGATGCCCGCGAAGGCCTGATGAAACTTCTCGACATCGACGAGCTTCAGGCACGCGCCATCTTGGCAATGCAGCTGCGCCAACTAGCAGCTCTTGAGCGCCAGAAAATCATCGACGAAGCCACAGAAATCGAAGCTGCAATCGTCGACTTCAAGGCCATCATCGCCGATCCAATTCGCCAGCGCGCAATCATCAGCGAAGAGCTCGACGACATCGTCAAGCGTCACGGTGACGACCGCCGCAGCGAGATTCTGTTTGGGTTCGACGGCGACGTCAACATGGAAGACCTGATTCCTGAAGAAGAGATGGTCATCTCATTGACTCGCGGTGGCTACATCAAGCGCACCAAGAGTGACAACTATCGCCAGCAACACCGCGGTGGCAAGGGAGTGAAGGGTGCAAACCTTCGCGCCGACGACGTGGTTGAACACTTCTTCGTTACCACCACCCACCACTGGCTGTTGTTCTTCTCGAACAAGGGTCGCGTCTATCGCGCCAAGGCCTATGAAGTTCAAGAGGCCGGCCGCGATGCGAAGGGGCAGCACGTGGCAAACTTGCTCTCACTTCAGCCAGACGAGCAGATCGCTCAGGTGATCGACCTCAAGGACTACAAGGCAGCGCCATATCTGGTCTTGGCAACTCGTTCGGGTCTGGTCAAAAAGACCGCACTCGATGCCTACGACACTCCGCGCACCGGCGGCATCATCGCAATCAAACTCAAGGATGGCGATGAGCTTGTCTCAGCCATGCTGGTTTCAGAAGCCGACGATCTGCTGCTTGTTTCGCGCAAGGGAATGTCAATCCGCTTCTCAGCGAGCGACGAGAGCCTGCGCCCAATGGGTCGCGACACCTCGGGAAACATCGGAATGCACTTCAGAAAAGACGATCACTTGCTTTCGGCATCTGTCATCAACGATTCAGAGGACTCATTCGTGTTTGTTGCCACCGAGGGTGGTTATGCCAAGCGCACCGCAGTAAGCCAGTATCGCGAACAAAACCGTGGCGGCATCGGAATCAAGGTAGCCAAGCTTGAAGAAAAGCGCGGCGACCTGGTCGGAGCCATCATCGTGAGCGAAGAAGACGAAGTTCTGGTTGTTCTCGAAAGCGGTAAAGTGGTTCGGTCAGCGGTTTCTGAGGTTCCGGCCAAGGGTCGCGACACAATGGGAGTCGTATTTGCTCGCTTCCAAGACGAAGACATCGTTCTTGGTTTGGCAAAGAACTCCGAGCGCAACCTCGAAACGAACGAAGATCTGATCGAGGATGCAACCGAGGCAGCTCCTGAAGCTGCAGAAGGAGACGCATAATGGCTAAATTCGGTCGTCGCGGTGGAGCAGCAGTTCCACCGGTCAAACAGGTCAAGCTAAAGCTTGTTCACATCGACTTCTTTTCGGCAGTAAAGATGGCGTTCATGGTCACCTTGGCTCTCGGAATCGCCACCATCGTCGGGTTCATCCTGCTTTGGGCTTTGGTTTCATTCACCGGTTTGGGCGCGAGCCTAAACAACCTGCTAGCTGGACTCGGCCTTGTCGACGCCACTTCGGGTGTTTCACAAGCTGCAACTTTTGCAAAAGTTGTCGGTTTTGGTGTTGGTCTGTCTGTCTTCAACATGGTTTTGGGCACACTGCTGGCCGGAATTTGGGCACTGGTATACAACGTGATCGCACGTTTTACCGGTGGTCTGTCGGTCGGATTCACCAACAACTAAAAACTCAGTTTGAGCAAACGCTCGAAATCGTCTAAACTCGAAAAGGCTCTCACACGGGCCTATAGCTCAGGTGGTTAGAGCGCTTCACTGATAATGAAGAGGTCGGAGGTTCAAGTCCTCCTAGGCCCAC
>CAILJO010000004.1 GCA_903834635.1 uncultured Micrococcales bacterium
GATTAACCAAGCGCTGGCCAAGTGACCGGGTGCGGCCAATGCCGCGAGCAAAATCGGCACCAAGGCTGGATACGGGTAAACCCATTGGGTCGAGATGCCCAGAAGAACCCCGTTGTGCAAAACCTGGTCGGCCCAGGGCTGGTAGGCAAAATCAAGGTCGCCCATCGGAGTGCCTAGACCGCTGTTTCCGGCAGCAACCAAGACCAAGTTTGCGAGCATGCCAACAACCAACAGGCTTGGAAGACTAAATATCAAACGCTTCACGAGTTTCTCCAATCTTGAACAACCGCACGCAGGGCATCGACGACGTCCATGGCGACTACCGGGCCAGACACCGATGCCCGCCGGGCGGCATCGGAGTGAATCAAGATGGCAAGCTCGGCCACCTCAACCAAATCTGCTAACGGGTTTGCGGCAAGGATCGCGCCTATGACGCCAGCCAGAACATCACCGGTTCCTGCGGTGGCCAAAGCTGTGGAGTTTGGACCGACTGCAATGACCTCACCATTGGGGTGGGCGATCAAAGAGGTGTTGCCTTTGAGGATGACAATTTGGCGAGTCATAGCTGCAGCCGCCTGAACTGCCTCGTAGTCAAGTTCGAAATGGCGACCGAAAGAATCGAGAAGCCGCGCCAGTTCTCCGGCGTGCGGAGTCAAGATTGCACAAAGCGGTGAAAGTTTGGTGTAGTCGACAATCGTCAGCGCGCCGGCGTCGATCACCTTTGGTTTGTCATCTGAAAGGGCAGATCTAAGGTTTTCGACTTGCTCGCTATCGTCGCCAGAGATTCCGGAACCCACCACCCAGGCATCGACCTTGCCTGTTCCCAAGACGCACTCGGGGCGTGATTCGATAACCAGTTTTGAAACGGATTCGGGGCCGACATAACGAATCATTCCGATTCCGGTTCGGGCAGCGGCGCTAACACCTAAAAGGGCGGCCCCTGGGTATGCCTCGCTGCCCGTGACAAAGCCCACGACGCCACGAGTGTATTTGTTATCTTCGACGCTCGGTGAACGAAGAAGATGCGTCAAGTGGCTTGCAGGCATGGCTCAACGCTATCAAGTGCTGGTTTAGGCTGAAACTGCTTCGGAAGGAAACATGACCAAACTTTTTGAACCTCTGGTTGTTCGCGGACTCGAAATTCGCAACCGAATATTCATGGCACCAATGTGCCAGTACTCGTGTGAAAACAAAGATGGCGTGCCGGGCAGCTGGCACCTCGTGCACTACGGAGCCCGTGCAACCGGCGGCACAGGCCTCATCATCGTTGAGGCAACCGGGGTCTCGCCTGAAGCAAGAATCACCCCATGGTGCACAGGCATTTGGAACGACGAGCAAGTCAACGGCTGGAAAGCAGTCAACGACTTTGCGCACAGCCAAGGCGCAAAAACCGCCATTCAGTTGGCCCACGCTGGTCGAAAGGCATCGACGTATCGAGGTTGGTCGGGAGAAAACTCCATCTCAACTGAAGACGGAGGCTGGCAAACAATCTCGGCAACCGACGAAGCTTTCACTGGTTATGCAGCCCCACGCGCGTTGGCTTTAGACGAAATTCCTAGCCTTGTCGCAGAGTGGGTTTCTGCTGCCAAGAGATCGATCCAAGCCGGTTTCGACGCTATTGAAATTCATGCTGCCCACGGATATCTCATTCACCAGTTCTTGTCTCCAATAACTAACACGCGCACCGACGAATACGGCGGCTCGCTCGAAAATCGCGCACGCCTGCTGCTCGAGATTGTGATCGGCATTCGAGTAGCAATCGGCGACGATGTTCCACTTTTGATTCGCTTTAGCGCAACCGATTATCGCGAGGATGGTTGGAATGAAGCCGAAACTGCGCAGGTAGCCAAGTGGGCTGCCGACGAGGGAGCAGACCTGTTCGACATTTCAACTGGCGGTTTGATTACCGGCGTGCAAATTCCATTTGCTGAGCCGGGTTATCAGGTCAAGTTTGCCGAGTTTGTCGCCGAGAAGGTCGAAGAACCGGTCAGCGCTGTTGGAAACATATTTGACGGCAAGCAGGCCGAAGAGATTTTGCAAGCTGGCCAAGTCGAGGTCATTTCGATCGGTCGGGGAATGATTCGTGATCCGTATTGGGCACTTCGTGCTGCACACGATCTTGGCGTTTCGGTTGATTACTGGCAAAACCAAGATCAGCGCGGCAAATTTCCGAACCGCTAACAGGCACTATTTAGGCGTTTAGTCTCGACGCGTGGCGTCTTGAACCTCGCCGATTAACTCTTCGAGGATGTCCTCAAGAAAGAGAACACCGACCTCTCGACCACGCCGATCAAAAACTCGAGCCATGTGTGCCCCAACTCGGCGCATCGAGGCAAGGGCGTCTTCGAGCTCCATCTTGGCTGGCAACGAAATCAGCGTGCGCACTCGCTTGGCAGGAAAAGGCATATCGACTTCTCGTTCTTCGAGATCAAGAACATCTTTGAGGTGCAGATAACCAACTAAGTCTGCATCTTCATCGCGCAGCGGATAGCGAGAGAACCCGTACTTAGCCACTGCTTGTTCGATTTCTCGAGGCGTGACGTTTTCTGAGAAAGCTACAAGGCGAGCCAACGGAACTGCAACATCTTGAACTTGCTTCTCGGTGAACTCGAACGTATTGCTTAGCGCCCCGCTGGTGTCGCTCAAGACGCCCTCACGGGTCGAATGTTCGACAATATCTTCTACCTGGTCGAGCGTGAAGGCACTGTTTGCTTCGTCCCTCGCACGAACACCAAAAATTCTCAGGATTCCATTCGCCGATGCATTCAGACCTACCACGATTGGTCGAAGAATCATCGCAATCAGGTAAAGAACCGGAACCAAAACTAAAGCTGCTCGCTCAGGAATGGAGAAAGAAATATTTTTTGGGACCATCTCGCCAATAACCACATGCAAGAACGAAACAAAAACAAGCGTCATAACAAATGCAGTGGCGGTAACCACCGAGTCACTCCAGCCAAACACCGACAGTGGCCCAGCAAGCAACTCGTGCACGGCAGGCTCGGCAATAACCAAGATCATCAACGAACAAACCGTTACACCAATTTGAGTTGCTGCCAGCATCAAAGCAACTTTTTCCATCGCTTTGATGGTTATCTGTGCCGGTCTTGATCCGGCTTCGGCGCGCGGTTCTATCTGTGCTCGACGAGCCGAAATGACGGCGAACTCAGCTGCCACAAAAAAGCCATTGCCAAGCAACAGCACGACAAGCCAAAGCAGCCCGGCCACCGGGTTCACCGAAGAGGTAGTGCTAACGCTAGTCAGCATCTTTGAGCTCCTCTGGCACATTGGTCGGGCTAAAGCGCGCGCGATCAACGCGGCGGCCATCCATGCGTTCGACGCGCAAGATTCCGTCTTCGATTTCGACCTCGTCGCCCACCGATGGAATGCGTCCTAGAACGCTCATGATGTAACCAGCGACGGTCTCGTAAGCGCCATCATCAGGAACCTTGATTGCCATTTCGCGAAGCTCGTCTGGGCGAATCATTCCGGGGAACAACACCGATGAGTTAGCCCCCCGAGTAACACCTGCCTTGGTGCGGTCATGCTCATCGGCCAGTTCGCCAACCAACTCTTCGACCAAATCTTCTAGCGTTGCAATTCCTGCAGTTCCGCCATACTCGTCAACGACGATGGCAAGCTGCAAGCCCTTGGCTCGAAGTTCAACCATCAAGGTTTCGAGTCGCATCGTTTCAGGAACACGAAGCGGTTCAGACATGATCGCCGCGACGCGAACACCCGAGCGCTTTTCGCGAGGAACAGCGGCCGCCTGCTTGACGTGAACAATTCCGATCACGTCGTCGGTGGAAACATCGGTAACAGGAAAACGTGAGTGACCGGTTGCGTTGGTCAAGGCAATCAGTTCAGTGAGGTTGGCTTCACGATTTAGCGAGTGCATGCGGGGTCGTGGCGTCATGACATCGGCTGCCACCAGCTGGCTAAGTGCCAAAGTCTTGGTCAAAAGCGTTGCAGTTTGGGCGTCTAGCGCACCAAGCGAAGCAGAACGGCGAACCAAGGAAGTCAGCTCTTCGGCGGTGCGGCTCGAGCTGAGTTCTTCTTTCGGTTCGATGCCGAACATGCGCACAATCGAGTTACCCGTGGCGTTTAGGGCAACGATCATCCAGCCGACTGTCCAGGTGAATGCAATCTGAAAAAGCACAACGAATTTATTTGTTTCAAGGGGCTTCGTCAGAGCAAGTTTCTTAGGAACGAGCTCACCGATCAGTGTCGAAAACACGGTTGCGATAAACATTCCAAGAACCACCGCAAACGAGTGCTTGGCCGCGTCGGTGACATCCCAGGTATTAAAAATTGGCGAAAGCAGTGAGCTGAGCGCGGGTTCGACTAAAAATCCGGTGAGCATCGTGGTCAGAGTGATACCGAGTTGCGCGCCGCTCAGGTGCGTAGAGGTCAGTTTCAAGGCACGGATAGTGTTGCTCAAACCTTTTTCGCCGCGATCGCGCCGACCCTCTAGGTCGCTTCGTTCGAGATTGACCATCGAAAACTCCGAGGCCACAAAAATGCCGGTTCCCACGGTGAGCACCGCCCCTAAGGCAAGTGCGAGCCACTCATTCATCGCGTAACACCGCGAAATGAGTAGTTAAAACTGGAACCCTCCATACATTCACAGCATACCGAAGGGTTTGAACGATTAGGCTATTAGTGCTCATTGAACGAACAAGGGTGAAGATGTCAGGCAACGACGAGAATTCGCAGGACGAATTCGGAGCCAACGAGTGGCTTGTCGAAGAAATGTACAACCAGTGGAAATCGAGTCCAGACTCGGTTGACAAAGAGTGGTGGCCGATTCTAGAGCGCTTCGCGTCTCAGCAGGCAAATGGTTCACCCGCTGCGGCTGCTCCAACGGTTAGCTCCCCGATCGAGACTCCCTCCCCTGCTGCCCCGGCCGCTGCCGCCGAATCTGGCCCGATGATCGCCAAGACCACACGCGTCGAACCTAAACCACAGCCGATTCCAGCCCAAGCCCCGGCCACCGGACTGATAGACACCATCGCTGACGACAGTGAAGAAGATCAAGTCACAATCCTCAAGGGAATGTCAAAAGCTTTGGCTACCAACATGGATGCATCGCTCTCGGTGCCGGTCGCTACTTCGGTGCGCACCATTCCGGCCAAGCTCATGATTGATAACCGAATCGTCATCAACAGCCACCTTGGTCGCACGCGCGGCGGAAAGGTTTCGTTCACCCACATCTTGGGTTATGCCCTCGTTCGCGCTCTTAAGGAGTTTCCGAGCCAGAACGTGTATTACGACGAGATCGACGGAAAGCCGGCTGCGATCAGCCCGGCCAACATCAACTTGGGTTTGGCAATCGACATTCCTAAAGAAGACGGAACCCGCGCACTTTTGGTTCCAAACATCAAGCGTGCACAGCGCCTGAACTTCAACGAATTCTTGGCCGCTTATGAAGACCTCGTAAAGCGAGCTCGCAATAACAAACTGACCGCCGATGACTACGCCGGTTCGACCATTTCGTTGACTAACCCTGGTGGCATTGGAACGGTTCACTCTGTTCCTCGCCTGATGAAGGGTGCCGGTTGCATCATCGGCGCAGGAGCGCTTGACTACCCTGCCGAATTCGCTGGCATGAGCGAAGACCAGCTAGCCAAGCTCGGCGTCAGCAAGACCATCACCCTGACCTCGACCTATGACCACCGCGTTATCCAGGGTGCCGGTTCGGGAGAGTTCTTGAAGAAGGTTCACGAGCTTCTACTCGGCGAGCGCGGTTTCTATGACGAACTTTTTGCTGATTTGCGCATTCCTTATGAGCCAATTCGCTGGGCGGTCGACTTTGAGACCAACGAGAATGACGACCGCTCAAAGGCATCGCGAATTCAAGAACTAATCAATGCCTACCGAGTTCGTGGTCACCTCATGGCTGACATTGACCCGCTTGAATACAAGCAGCGAAGCCACCCAGACCTAGACGTTCTCACCCACGGTCTTAGCCTCTGGGACCTAGACCGAACCTTCAAGACTGGTGGATTCGGTGGCACCTCAAAGGCGCCGCTGCGCGACATCCTCAAGATTCTTCGTGACTCCTACTGCCGCACCGTCGGTGTTGAGTACATGCACATTCAAGACCCAGAGCAGCGCAAGTGGTTCCAAGAAAAACTTGAGCGCCCATATGAGAAGCCAACTCGTGACCAGCAGCTGAGAATTCTGGAGAAACTCAACGAGTCTGAGGCTTTTGAGACCTTCTTGCAGACCAAGTTCGTTGGCCAAAAGCGCTTCTCACTAGAAGGTGGCGAATCGACTATCGCCGCTCTCGACGCAATCATCAACGCGGCTGCTCACAGCCGCCTTCGCGAAGTGAACATCGGAATGGCTCACCGTGGCCGCCTAAACGTTCTCACCAACGTTGCAGGCAAAACCTATGGTCAAGTCTTCAAAGAGTTCGAAGGCAACACCGATGGTCAATCGGTTCAGGGCTCGGGTGACGTGAAGTACCACCTAGGCACAGATAGCGACATCACCACTGCAGACGGCCAGCACATTCGTGTGACGCTGGCAGCAAACCCATCGCACCTTGAGGCCGTGAACCCGGTTCTCGAGGGCATTGTGCGAGCCAAGGTTGACGCCATCAACGGCATTTCGTCGAACTCGTTCCCGTTCTTGCCGGTTCTGATTCACGGAGACGCTGCATTCTCTGGCCAAGGTGTTGTCACCGAGGTTTTGAACATGTCGCAACTTCGTGGTTATAAGGTTGGCGGCACGATCAACATCGTGATCAACAACCAGGTTGGCTTCACTACCCCGCCGTCTGAGTCGCGTTCGATGACCTATTCGACCGACTGGGCCAAGGGCATTCAGTCCCCGATCTTCCACGTGAACGGTGACGACCCAGAGGCCGTGGTTCGCGTTTCGCAGCTCGCCTTTGAGTTCCGTGAGGCATTCGGCAAAGACGTGGTCATTGACCTGGTCTGCTACCGCCGCCGCGGTCACAACGAGGGCGACGACCCGTCGATGACTCAGCCGTTGATGTACAACCTGATCGAGGCAAAGCGCTCAATTCGCACACTGTACCTAGAGTCTTTGGTTGGACGCGGCGACATCACTCGCGAAGAGTTCGAGGCAGCAAACGCAGCCTTCCAGCAGCGCCTAGAAAATGCCTTCGTCGAAGTTCACGAGGCCAACATCAAGCCTGCCGAGTTGGTTCCACGCCCTGTGGGCATTGGCACAACTGCATCCGACCACCCTCAGATCGAGCACCAAACGGCTATCAGCCGCCAGGTAGTCGAGCTGATTGGAGATGCGCACAACAACACTCCTCCAGGATTCACGGTTCACCCAAAGCTGCAGCAGTTGCTGGCAAAGCGCGTCGAAATGTCTCGCGAAGGCGGAATCGACTGGGGCTTTGGCGAACTACTTGCATTCGGTTCGTTGAGCCTAGAAGGAAAACCAGTTCGTTTGGCGGGCCAAGATAGCCGCCGAGGCACATTTGTTCAGCGCCACGCAGTTTTCCACGACCGCATCAACGGGCAAGAGTGGATGCCACTGCGCAACCTGTCGCAAGACCAAGCAAAGTTCTATGTCTATGACTCGCTTCTGAGCGAGTATGCAGCAATGGGATTCGAATATGGTTACTCGGTCGAGGCTCAGAACTCACTTGTGCTTTGGGAAGCCCAGTTTGGTGACTTTGCTAACGGTGCTCAAACCATCATCGATGAGTTCATCTCGTCGGCAGAACAAAAGTGGAACCAGCACTCAGGTGTTGTCTTGCTTTTGCCTCACGGCTATGAAGGCCAGGGTCCTGACCACTCGTCAGCCCGCATCGAGCGCTACCTCCAGCTTTGTGCCGAGAACAACATGACCGTTGCTCAGCCATCGACTCCAGCATCGCACTTCCACCTGCTGCGTCGTCAGGCCTATTCGAACCCTCGTCGTCCGCTCGTGGTTTTCGCTCCAAAGTCGATGCTTCGCCTGAAGGCAGCCTCTTCTTCGGTTGAGGACTTCACCAACGGAACGTTCCAGCCGGTCATCGATGACCAGCAGAACCTCGACAAGAATGCTGTTACTCGTGTTCTATTCTGCTCGGGCAAGGTCTACTGGGATCTTTTGGCAGAGTCGCAAAAGCGCAACGATGGCAAGACCGCCATCGTTCGCGTTGAGCAGCTCTACCCAACCCCGGTTGATGAAATCAAGGCAGCCTACGCTCAGTATCCGAACGCAGAGCTGGTTTGGGTTCAGGACGAACCTGCAAACCAGGGACCATGGACCTACATCGGCCTGTTCTTGCCTAAGTACATGAATGGTCAGGTCGCCAAGTTGGTTTCTCGCCCTGCATCGGCATCACCATCTACCGGTTCATCCAAACGTCACGCAGCCGAACAGGCCGACCTGATCGAGCGCGCTTTCAACGCCTAAGCGATGAATTCGATCGAGCGAAGCATCCGAGTAGTCGTCTTAGGCGACACTCTGGTGTCGACCTCTGGCGATCCAAAAGGCACTGGATGGCTGGGGCGAGTCATGGCACGCACGCCCATTGAAAATCCGCAGATTGATGTGTTTGCCCTGCCGGCACCTGACGAAACTAGTGCAGCTTTGGGTGAGCGCTGGAACACCGAGGTTCAACGCAGATTTAGCCCAAACACCGAAAACCGACTGGTGGTGATGATGCCGAATAGCGATCCAGCCGCGGGTATTTCGATTTCGCGATCGCGTTTGAACTTGGCTAACATCCTGGACGACGCCAAAAGATTGGGCGTCGAATGTTTTGTGATCGGGCCAACACCACACCGCAACCCCGAGTTGAATGGCGAAATTGAACACTTGGTGGCCGGCTTCGAAGACGTTTGCTCACGTCGACAGGTGACCTTTGTTGACTGCTTCACTCCGCTGGTTGAAAACGAAGGCTGGAATGCCGAAGTGCGAGATGGCCAAAGCGGTTTGCCTGGGCAGGTTGGCCACGGACTTATTGCCTGGTTAGTACTTAACCGCGGATGGTATCCGTGGTTGCAACTGCCCGATCAGGGTTAGTGCTTCTCTTCACCCGAGTTGATGGCTCGAATTCGCTGAAGAATGCGGTCGGCCAACTCTTGTGGTGGCGCCTCGTCACAAGACTCTTTGACGACCTTATTGAAGGCAACCTCGAAGTCGTAGTCTGCCTCGCATGAGTCGCAGTGAGCTATGTGACCAAGGATGTCTTGGACTTCGTCTTTGGTTAGCTCATTTTGCAGAAACTCGTGAACCTGAGCTTTGGTTTCTTCACAGTTGATCTCGGTCATCGATCTGCCTTCGGTGCTCGGGTGGCCTTTTCGGCGGCCTTTTTCTCTTTGGTTGGAGTTACGTCGTAGCCCTCTTCGGCTGCGAAATCTTTTAGCGCTTCGTGCAATGCCTTCTTTCCGCGGTGAAGGCGACTCATAACGGTGCCCATCGGTGTTCCCATCACCTCAGAAATCTCTGAATAAGAAAGACCTTCGACTATGGCGTAATAGACCACCATGCGAAACTCTTCACCAAGGTTTTGAAGTGCCTCGCGAACATCTTTAGAGGCAACTCGGTCTAGTGCTTCCATTTCGGCCGATCGGTTTGATCTGGCAGTTAGAGATTTAGCCTCACCGAGCTGAAAGTCTTCGAGCTCGCTTAGGCTGTCTTGCCCAATCTGCTTGACCTTCTTGTTGTAGATGTTGATGTAAGTATTTTCGAGAATCTTGACCAACCAGGCGCGAAGGTTGGTGCCCTTTTCGAATTGGTGCCAAGACCGAAAAGCTTTTGCAAAAGTCTCTTGAACAAGGTCTTCGGCGTCGGCATAGTTTTTGGTTTTGTTGAGTGCGGCACCAAAAAGCAGTTTGGTATAAGGCAGGGCAAGCTCTTCGAACTCGCGCACGCGATCTTCGCTCGAAAGCGGATTTTGTGATTCAGTCATCACGTTTGAGTTTAGGGGTGCGTCGGCGCGTTCAAGAAGCCCCGTATTAGTCATGCCGATTCACCGCCTTTTCATCGAATAGTTGCTGGTAATTTGTAACCAATGACTTCAAGCATGTATTCCGACGGGCAACTCTGGTCTGCGCCGCATTCCCCTGGCCCGATTTATGCTGCCATCAAGCTTCCCGGATCAAAATCTCTCACCAATCGTGAGCTGGTTTTGTCAGCGTTGGCGGCCAGTCCGACGACCCTCATAGAGCCTCTGATTTCACGCGACAGCGAACTTATGATGGCTGCCCTGAGTGAACTGGGCGCGAGGTTTGAACGTTACCTAGACCGAATCGTGGTCTATCCAATGCCGGCGGCAGCCATCGGTGGCGGAAAATCGCAAAAACTCACCATCGACTGCGGACTTGCCGGCACGGTTATGCGCTTTGTGCCACCTTTGGCAGGACTCTTTCACGGAGAGGTTTTGTTTGACGGAGATGTTGCAGCCCGCCGCAGACCTATGGCGACGACCGTGCACTCACTGCGCGACCTTGGTGTGATTGTTCACGATGATTCACAAGCCAAGTTGCCTTTCACCGTTAGCGGCAGCGGCAGCATCTTGGGTGGTGAACTTCAGATTGACGCGTCGGAGTCTTCGCAATTTGTCTCTGGATTGCTGCTAGCAGCTCCCCGATTTGTTCACGGACTGACTTTGACTCACGTTGGCGAGCACTTGCCTAGCATGCCTCACATCGAGATGACACTCGACTGCCTTCGAAAGCGTGGAGTCGATGCCAAACAGATTGGACCGTCACAGTGGCGTGTTGAGCCCGGTCCAATAAACGGCGGTGAGGTTTTGATTGAACCTGATCTTTCAAACGCTGGACCCTTTTTGGCCGCGGCTATGGTGGCCGGCGGTTCGGTGACAGTAAAGCACTGGCCCGCGAACACAACGCAGGTTGGTGACGAATTCGACGGAATCCTTCAGAAGATGGGTGCCCGCATCGTTCGCGACGAGCGTGGGCTAACCATCGAAGGCACCCGAACGATACACGGAGTAGACATCGACCTGTCGATCGGCGGAGAACTGGCGCCCGTAGTTGCTGCCCTTGCAGCCTTGGCCGATTCGCCGAGCCAACTTAGCGGAATCGCGCACCTGCGCGGACATGAAACCGACAGACTTGCCGCACTCTCGGCTGAGATAAACCGAATCGGCGGGCATTGCACCGAGACCGAAGACGGGTTGCTCATCGAGCCAAGCAGCGCGCTTCACGAAGCGGAATGGTTGTCATACGAAGACCACCGCATGGCAACCGCTGGCGCAATCATTGGGCTTCGCGTCGAAGGCATCCGTGTTGAAAATATTGGCAGCACCTCAAAGACCATGCCCAACTTTGTCGACCTTTGGACCGAGATGCTTGGTGGCGCAAGGTGAGTTGGCTGTATGAACCCGACGCGGGCCAGCACGACTTAGACGAAGATGACATTAGAGTTCGCCCGAATCCAAAAGGCAACAAGCCCCGAACCAAGAACCGACCAGACTACAAAGATGCCCTGATCGGGCTGGTCACTGGCGTTGACCTTGGTCGCTATCGGGTCAAGCTCGAAGGCGACGAACGTGACATCACTGCCACTCTCGCCAAAGAACTGCGCAAAGTGGGTGCCGCGGTCGGCGACCGCGTTGCGCTGGCTGGAGATACCTCAGAGACAGAAGGCGCGCTCTCTCGCATCGTGCGACTTGAACCGCGCACCTCACTTTTGCGTCGAAGCGCTGACGACACCGACCAGGTTGAGCGTGTAATCGTTGCAAATGCGACACAGATGGCCATTGTCACGGCCATCGCCAATCCAGAGCCTCGAACTCGACTTATTGACCGATACCTGGCTGCGGCCTATGACGCAGGCCTGAAGCCTATTTTGATTGTCACTAAATGTGACCTTGCAGATCCAGCTGAGTTTCTAGAAAACTTTGCCGGACTGAGTATTCCGGTGATTCGAAATCGCAGCGATTCGCCAAGCATCGAAGAGCTCGGTGAACTGCTGAAAGGCGAAATGACCGTTATGGTTGGGCACTCGGGTGTTGGCAAATCTACACTCGTGAATGCGCTCGCACCCCTCGCCGCAAGGGCTACCGGCGGAGTGAACGTGGTTACGGGCCGCGGACGACACACGTCATCTTCGGTTCGCGCCATCGAGCTTGAAGATGGCTGGATCATTGATACGCCCGGCGTTCGTTCGTTCGGGCTTGGCCACATCAAGGCCGAGTCTTTGCTTCGATCTTTTGAAGACTTGTATTCGGTGATTGAGCAGTGCCCCAGAGACTGCTCCCACCTTGCCGGTTCACCCGATTGTGAACTCGATGCCGCCATCCAAGATGCCCGGTTGGGCGAAACCGGAGCAGCTCGTGTCGACAGCCTTCGACGCCTTATGGCCTCTGCATCAGCGGACTAGGCTTTGTTTATGAACGATTACCAAGCCGATCTTGAGCTGGCTCTGCGCCTTGCAGATCTTGCCGACTCGATCTCGCTTCCTCGTTTTAGGGCACAAGACTTGGTGGTTGAAACCAAGCCTGATTCATCACCGGTGACCGACGCCGACCGTGCCGTTGAGACTGCCATCAAAGCCCTGCTGGCAACGGAGCGACCAAACGACGCCCTGATTGGCGAAGAATTCGGCAACACGGGCTCGGGCAGCCGCACCTGGATCATCGACCCGATTGATGGCACCGCTAACTTTATGCGCGGTGTTCCCGTTTGGGCCTCACTGATCGCACTTGCCATTGACGGAAAAGCCGTCGTCAGCGTTGTCTCAGCGCCTGCGCTTGGACGCCGATGGTGGGCAGCACCCGAATTTGGTGCTCATACATCGGATGTAGACGGAACCACGCGTGAGATTCAAGTATCGAAGGTGAGCGACTTGGCCAACGCCTCGCTTTCTTACAACAACCTTCAGCTTTGGGACCAAGCCGGCAAGCTTGAGCAACTGGTTTCACTGAGTCGCCAAATTTGGCGAACCCGTGCCTATGGCGACTTCTTTAGCTACATGCTTCTTGCCGAAGGCAGCGTTGACATCGTCGCAGAACACGACCTTAAGGTTTATGACATCGCCGCGTTGGTTCCAATCGTGGAGCAAGCGGGCGGAAAACTTACCGCCCTCGACGGACCTTTGACCGACGAGACGTCATCGGTGCTGGCAACCAACGGCAAACTGCACGGCGCCGCGACCGGGGCGCTCTCATGATTCGCATTCACCGCGCTTGGTTGGTGGCCGGCGTAACGTTCTTAACTCTCATTGCAGCGGCCGCATTTAGATCAACCACATCGGTCATGTTGATGCCGCTCGAAATGGAGTTCGGCTGGACTCGTTCGATGACCTCAGGTGCTGTTTCTTTGAACCTGCTCGTCTATGGGGTTTCTGCACCAATCGCAGCGGTTTTGATGGCTCGGTTCGGAACCAAGCGAATCGCGCTGATTGCTCTTGCGCTGATTGCGGCAGGCACCGGGCTAACGGTTTTCATGACGCAGGCATGGCAGCTTTCACTGCTATGGGGCATTTTCGTCGGCCTCGGCACCGGCTGCCTCGCTTTGGTCTTCGGTGCCTCGGTTGCCAACAACTGGTTCACAAAACACCGAGGGCTAATCACTGGAATTTTCTCGGCTGCCTACGCGACCGGCCAGCTGATCTTCTTGCCATCTATTAGTCACTTGATCGACCAACAAGGATGGCGCACCGGAACCTTGGTGGTCACGGCTTTCGCACTTGGCCTCATTCCACTTTTCGCTTTGGTTTTCAAAAGCACCCCTGAATCGATTGGGATTCTTCCATTCGGCGGACCAAGGTCGACTCCCCTAGGTCAATCCCCTGCAACGCTAAAGAAGTCAATGAGCGCGCTCGCCAGCGCAGCCAAGACTCGAGCCTTTTGGATTTTGGCCGGAACATTCTTTGTTTGCGGCTGGACTACGAATGGCCTCATCGGAGCCCACTTCATTCCAGCAGCTCACGACCATGGCATGCCAACCACTTTGGCCGCGGGTCTTTTGGCCACCGTTGGCATCTTTGACTTCATTGGAACAATTGCGTCGGGCTGGTTAACCGACAAGTTTGATCCAGCCGTTTTATTGATGTTCTATTACGGATTGAGGGGCCTTGCACTTTTCACGGTGCCATTTGTGCTCGGCCCGACAGTTGAACCACCAATGTTGTTCTTTGTGGTTTTCTACGGCTTGGATTGGATTGCCACCGTGCCGCCAACGGTAGAACTTTGCCGCAAGTATTTTGGCCTCGAAAAGTCACCGCTTATTTATGGTTGGGTTTTCGCGTCGCACATGATTGGTGCAGCGATTGCAGCAGAGTTTGCAGGAGCGATTCGCGACACTCAGGGCGACTACTTTATTGCGTGGATCACAGCGGCTGTGCTTTGCCTGGTGGCCGCAGGGTCGTGCATTTGGCTATTGGGTTCTCGTCGTTTGAGTGCTAGCTAGCGAACTAACTCGGCGCGGCCTTCTTCGCCCACTGAGGTATTTGCCAATGATGGTCGATCTCACTAACCAGTGATAGCTAGCGAGGGTGACTCCAACGGTCAAAACTATGGCGACAAGCGCGACTAGATAAATATTCATGCCGGTTCTGCCGAGCGCGGCAATAACTGCGAAGAGTATTGGTGCATGAAATAGGTACATCCAATAAGAGGCGTTGCTCAAGTATCGAATCTTCGAGTTTTCGGTGTGAAGCAAACGCATAAAAAGTCCGATAACCGCAAAGGCAGAAAATGTAACGGCCAAAACCTGAACTTGGGGCTGCCAATTGGTGTGCCAAAAGTTGTAGGCACAAAAACTGATGGCCGAGAAGGCAAGGCAAAGCGCAAGGTTGAACCAAGCCCAATCAATCAAGTCTCGAAGCAGCCTCTCGGTGTTTCGATACATAATCCATCCAATCGAGAACCAGACCGAAAAATAAACCACCAGCGAAAGGTTTGGAACCCAGCCCATTTCGATTCGGGTTTGTCCACTGTCGTCGACGACCCCTGGGATGCTGGCTAAAAGGAGTCCGACCAAAAGAAGCACGTGTGGACGAAACGACGCCGAGTCGACCAAGCCACCAATCCTCGAGGTGAATGACTTCGGAAGGCGTTGTGCAACCAGCGATGACAAAAGCGCCAAATGCGAAATGATGGCTAGGTAATACAAGAACCAAAGATAGATCCAACCGGTGTGCCAATAGTCTGTCGGCTGCGCAGGCGAGCACCACAGACAGCCGGATTGATATAGGAAAGGCGCAATGATCACGGCGGCTGTCATCATCACCGAAACGATTCGTTTGAAACGAGAAATCAAATAGGCGCGAACTCCCTCGGTCTGCAAGATTCGAGCAGAAAACAAGCCAGAGATAACAAAGAAGACCGGCATTCGAAACAGGTGGATAACGGCGTAGACGTCGTTCAAAATGACTTGGTCGCTTGCTGATACCTCTGCGAAAGCAGCCAAAACGATGGCAGCAAGAACGATGATGCCCAATAGGACCATCGTGCTTCTGGCTGCGTCCAGCCCGTGAAGCCTCTCGTTTTTCACCGCTCCCCCAACGTCTTTGCATGAAACGCGTTCACGGTCATTTTAGAACGACTAGGTTCCAAACGCCTGCGCCCTGCGAACTTCAATCAGTCTCGCAATGAGCTCTTTTGACAGTGGGGTGTCGACAGCAAAGTGCAGAGAACCAACCGTCTGACTGAAGTCTTTGAGTTCGGCAATCTCGCGCAGAACCGATCCGCTGTGTGGCAGATAGGCCAGGTGGTTTTTGAACGCTGCAAACCCTGCAAGAACCTTGCCGTCGACCCTGAATGCTGGCATCGCGTAAGAGATGCACTGTTCTGCCTCGGGCAATATTTCTAAAATGCTTTCGCGAACAGCCTGAAGTGTTGAGCGCTTGGGTTCTGGAACAAGTTGCAGATAGTCGTCGATGTCTTTAGCGGACATTTAGAACAAGGTGAGAATTGCGCCCGCCGCAGCGAGAGCCAATACATCATTTCCAACTTCAAGAATCCAGATCTTAAAACCCTGCCCGGCAAACATGCGGTGCCCAAGCGAAGCTCCACCGCCAATGAAAAGACCAAGCAGCCCGCCCACGTAGGCACCGTCAAGCCAGTTCATCTGGCCAGAAGCCGCCTCAATGACCTGAAAAACAAGGGCAAGACCACAAATGGCAGCGAATGTGCCCAGAATCGTTAGGCCAAAGACATAGGCCATGTTGCTTGAACCCGGCTGCTGGTCGGGTGATTTGCCAAGAAACTTCCACCAAACCGGAAAGAAGGTCTTTGGACCAAACCAGATCGAACCGATAACGGCCGAGACCAAGGTCGCTACTAAAACGGCAAGAAAGTTGATTGCGAAGAAATTAAACATAAGAAAAGACTATTCGCCGAGCCCGTTTTTCTCCATAGGCTAGAGCCATGCTCCAAACCATAAATGGACTTCAGGTCAATGTAGACGAGTTCAACAAAAACGGCGAACGTTTTATCGTTCTGTTGCACGGTTTTGGCGCGAGCGTGTTCAGCTGGCGAACAGTAACCCAAGACCTTGCAAGGCTAGGGCACGTGTTTGCATATGACAGGCACGGTTTTGGCAACACTCCTTTGGCCGAACGTGGGCCAGCTAACGACCCTTATTCACTTGGCGCTCAGGTTAAACTTTTGGGCTCAATAATCCGAGACCAGGCCAAAGGTCGACCTGTCGTTTTGGTTAGTCACTCTGCCGGAGCTTTAGTTGCCACCGAGTTTGTGTTGCGAAACCCAGACGTGGTTTCGGCGCTGGTTCTTGAGTCGCCGGCGGTTTGGCGCAAACCACCAATCGCCCCAGCCATTGGTCGTCTGTTGCGAAATCCTCGTTTTGAGTCTCGTGCCGAAAAGTTGCTTGAGGGTTTTGCCAAGTCGGGAATGAAGATTCTGACCAGCAGCTTTTTCGACAAGGCTAAGTTGACCCAAGATGTCGTCGACGGTTACACCGCTCCTATGACTCGACCCGAGTGGAAGCTGGCGCTTTGGCGTTTCATGACCGCATCGCAGACCAACGATGTTCGCGCCAATCTTTGGCGAATCGAAATACCAACACTGATCATCACCGGAGATCACGACACCATCGTTAAAGTCGAAGACACTTTCAAGGTCGCCGAGCGCATCCTTGGTCATTCGATCTATCTGGTTCCGAACACTGGTCACTTGGCCCACGAAGAGGACCCAGCCGACTTCTTGCGAGTCACCAAACGATTTATCGAGAAGAACTCCTAAACATGGCCAATCCGCTCGCGTTCGTTCGAGGCATATTTCATCCCGAGGCATTTCACGGTGTCGGGCGCACAAAAAACTTCTTTGAAGGCTGGTACGTAAAGCTGGTTAGCTCAGATCAAAAGCAACGCTGGGCTGTGATCCCAGGCATCTTTCTCGGCCAAGACGACGGCAAACGCAGCGAAGCGTTTGTTCAGGTGCTCGACGGCTCGACTGGGCGCTCTTGGTATCACACCTATCCGATCGAAGAGTTTGAGGCAGCGACCGATAGGTTCGAAGTGCGGGTGGGCCCAAACAAGTTCAACGAGCACGGTGCAACGCTCGACCTTCCGCAGCTCAAGGGGCTCATTTCTTTTGACAGCCCGTTCGACCCTTGGCCGGTGACTGCGCTGTCGCCAGGCATCATGGGTTGGTTTGGTGCCGTTCCTTTCATGGAGTGCTTTCACGGAATCGCTTCTTTTGGTCACGACCTTTCAGGCAAGATCGAAGTCGAAGGTGAGTTGGCTTCGTTTGACGGCGGTCGTGGTTACATCGAGACCGACTGGGGCAAGGCTTTTCCGCAGGGGTACGTCTGGATGCACAGCAACCACATCGACACCGCACCGGACGCATCTTTAATCGCTTCGGTGGCAATCATTCCTTGGATTGGTCGACCGTTTCGCGGCTTTATCGTTGGGCTAAAGCACGGCGGAAAACTTCACCGCTGGACAACTTACAACCGAGCCAAAGAACTTGAGCTAACCATCACAGATAGCCACGTCGCATGGCGCATGACTTCGCCCGACGGAACGCTTGAGCTGTCGGCCGACCGCAAGCGTGGCGGGCTGTTGCACGCGCCGATTCGTACCGAGATGCACCAACGGGTTGATGAAACTCTTGATGCGGTGATCAAAATAAAGCACACCGATGCCTCCGGCAAGGTGCTGCTCGAGGGCACAGGTTTTGTCGGCGCGATGGAAGTCTTTGGTGACCTTGAGCGCCTCTTGGCGATTTAGACTCGAACTATGTCTCTAGCTGGTTCAAATATCCTCGTCATTGGCGCAAACGGCGTGCTTGGCTCACAAATCGCGCAGTTGCTCATGCAACGAGGAGCTCAGGTGATTGGCACCGCAAGAGCCAACGAAACCGCTGGGTCAATGCCCGCAGGTCTTGCACAGGCACTGTTGCTCGACCTCGAATCTGACCAATCGATCGAAACTCTCGTGAACTACGTGATGACCTCGAACATCAAGCTGGATGGAATCGTTGTTGCCTCTGGCTTGGTTGCCTTCGGCTCGGTTTCAGACACTCCATCTGCAGTCGCTCAACGACTGATGGTCGTAAACCACCTCGCACCCTCGAAGGTAATCTCGGGACTCCTGGGTCGTTTGGCCGAGTCTCAAAATGAACCCTTCGTGGCATCAATTTCGGGCGTGGTTGCCGAAAAGATTTTTCCGGGGATGGCGGCATACGTCACCTCAAAGACAGCGCACTCGACGTGGCTGAAGGCTTTGGCGCTCGAAGCGCGCCGGGCCGGCATCCGTGTGGTTGATGCTCGACCTGGTCACACCGAAACGGGGCTGGCTGGCAGGGCGATCTTTGGAACGGCGCCGGCATTTGCCCAAGGCATGACTGCTGAGCATGTAGCAACAGTGATTGTGAACGCACTTGAGCAAGGTTTGAAAGATCTTCCTAGTGAGGCGTTCTAATGCCGAGTGAGATTCTTCAAGGTATTCCAAAACTCAAAACCTCCGATGGCAAGCCAGCACTTTGCTTGGTTACCGGCGCCACTGGTTACATCGGTGGGCGACTGATTCGCGAGTTGCTTGCTCACGGTTATCGGGTGCGCGTGCTTGCTCGAAATGCGGTGCGCCTCAAAGACCACACCTGGATCTCTAAGGTTGAGGTCGTCGAGGGCGATGCTTTCGACGAAGCAGTTGTTAGCAAGGCCCTTAAGGGTGTCGACGTTGCCTACTATCTGATGCACTCACTTATGGAGAAAGACGACTTCGAAACCCAAGAGCAGAACATGGCAAGGCTTTTCGGTTCGGTTGCTAAAAAGCAAAAAGTAGGGCGAATCGTCTATCTCGGTGGAATCGTTCCGGAGGGTGCCGAACTTTCTCCGCACATGAGCGCGCGAGCCAACACCGGTCAAATTCTTCAGGGTTCGGGAGTTCCAACAATCGAGCTGCGCGCCGGAATCGTCATCGGTTCGGGCTCAGCGTCTTTCGAAATGCTGCGATACCTGACCGAACGCCTGCCAGTCATGATCACGCCGAAGTGGCTCAACGTGCGAATCCAGCCGATCGCAGTTCGTGATGTTCTGCGGTACCTGGTTGGTGCTGCCGCCATAGACAAAAAAATCAGCGGCAGTTTCGATATCGGTGGCCCCGATGTCTTCAGCTACAAAACCATGATGCAGAAATACGCTGAGGCTGCCGGTCTGCGCAAGCGCATCATTGTGCCGGTGCCGGTGATGACGCCAAAGCTTTCGAGCGGTTGGGTTGGTCTTGTTACCCCGGTGCCGTACACGCTTGCCAAGCGGCTGGTCGCCAGCTTGAAAAATGAGGTTGTGGCTCACGATGATCGCATTCGCAAACTGATTGCCGACCCACCCGGAGGACTCACAACCTTTAAGCGCGCGGTCGAACTCGCTTTGGTTCGAATTAAGGATGCCCACGTAGAAACTCGCTGGTCGGATGCCTCGATTCCGTGGAGCCCGAGTGAGCCCTTGCCAACTGACCCAAACTGGGCTGGCGGATCGCTCTATAAAGACGTTCGCACTAGAACCAGCAAAGACTCGGTCGCCGAAGTTTGGGCGCGCATCGAGTCAATCGGTGGCGACAACGGATATTCGACAGCAACCTGGGCTTGGGAGCTTCGAGGCTTGGCCGACAAGGTGTTTGGCGGCGTTGGCCTGCGCCGAGGTAGACGTGATCCTATTCACCTGCAGGTTGGCGATGCTTTGGACTTTTGGCGAGTCGAAAAGATTGAGCGAAACCATCTTTTGCGTCTTCGTGCCGAAATGAGCATGCCGGGCCTTGCCTGGTTGGAGTTCGAAATTGAAGCCAACCCCGGTGGCGGATGCTCGATAACTCAAACTGCCACCTATGCGCCAAAGGGTCTGATGGGTCACGCGTACTGGTGGTCGGTTTGGCCAATGCACGGCATCGTCTTTCCGAGCATGATCAAAAAGGTTGCTAACGGTTAAAAAGAAGCAGCGCACCTAAGTGCGCCGCCATCTTTTAGATTTCTAGCAGTTGCAGTTTTCGCCGCATCCGCAGCTTGGTCCACAGTTGCAGTTGTCGCCGCACTGGCAAGTAGCCATGGCCTTCTTGGTGCCGCAGGCGCAGTTTGCACCGCAATTGCACTTCTTTTGTTCTGACATTTCTTTCACCTCCTGCTTAATTTCAAGATACGCCTCTTTTTGGTGAAATCGGCTGAACTCCGCACAATATGGGGCATTTCACAGAATCGCTTAGACTCACAACATGAGCATGCATGGCGGTGGCCCGATGGGTCGGTTTTCGACAGACCCAGAAAAAATAAAGGCCCGCAATGCCGAGGCTCCGAAAATTGAGAACCTGGTCGGCCGAATCTTTGATCTGTTTAGACCGCATCGCAACGCGTTGATTCTGACCATATCGCTGGTCCTTTGCGCTGCAGCACTTTCGGTCTTACCTCCACTGCTGATCCAGAGCGCTTTCAACCAGGGGCTTTTTCCGGCAAGCGGCAAGCCCGACCTTGCTGTTCTAACGACACTGGTTTTCAGCATGATCGGCATTTGGTTGCTGGCCGCTGCCCTGGGTGTGTGGCAGACTTACCTGACCTCTAGCGTCGGCAACAAGGTGATGGGCTCGCTGCGCGTAAGAATGTTTGCCCACCTTCAGTCGATGGAACTGGCATTTTTCACAAAGACCAAAACCGGAGCCATCCAGTCTCGACTATCCAACGATGTTGGCGGCGTAGCCGGGGTGCTGAGCAATACGATCAGCAGCATCCTGGGCAGTTCTGTGACGGTTCTGGCCTCGATGGTTGCAATGCTTCTGCTGTCGTGGCAGTTGACCATCGTTGCTCTCGTGATGTTGCCGCTTATGGTGTTCTTGCAACGCCGAGTGGGTCAGGTTCGCGCCAAGATCGCAAGCAAGACCCAAGACTCGCTCAGCGAAATGTCATCAATCACTCAAGAATCACTCGGTGTCAGCGGCATTCTGCTGGCCAAGTCGTTTGGACGACAGGCATCTGAGATCGCGCGCTATGAGGCAGAGAATAAAAACCAAATCGGTTTGCAGGTTCGCCAAACCATGAGTGGGCAAACCTTCTTTGCCACCGTGCAAGTATTTATGTCTTCGATTCCCGCAGTGATTTACCTTTGCGCTGGCTATCTGATTTTGCACCAAGACCTTTTGTCGGTCGGCACCGTGGTGGCCTTCACGACCGCCCAGTCGCGGCTGTTATTTCCGATGATGAACCTTTTGCAAGTGAGTCTCGACCTGCAAACTTCACAAGCACTCTTCGCCCGCATCTTTGAGTATTTTGATTTGAGACCTGCCGTTGTGAACCCAGCAAAAGCGAAGCACATCGAAAAAGCAAAACTTGGCGAAATCGA
>CAILJO010000005.1 GCA_903834635.1 uncultured Micrococcales bacterium
CCCGGCGGGCATCGGTGTCTGGCCCGGTAGTCGCCATGGACGTCGTCGATGCCCTGCGTTCGGTTGTTCAAGATTGGAGAAACTCGTGAAGCGTTTGATATTTAGTCTGCCAAGCCTGTTGGTTGTTGGCATGCTCGCAAACTTGGTCTTGGTTGCTGCCGGCAACAGCGGTCTAGGCACTCCGATGGGCGACCTTGATTTTGCCTACCAGACCTGGGCCGACCAAGTTTTGCATAACGGGGTTCTTCTGGGTATCTCGACTCAATGGGTTTACCCGTATCCAGCCTTGGTGCCGATTTTGCTCGCGGCATTGGCCGCACCCGGTCACTTGGCCAGCGCTTGGTTAATCGCTCGAATGGTCATCATGCTGTTGGTGCTCGTCGCGATGGTTCGTTACAAGGCAACCAGCGAAGCCATCATTCAGCGCCGCTATTTGGCCGCCTATGCCTGGATCGGGTTCACCTTGGCTCTCGGTCCGGTATCGATTAGCCGCATCGACAGCGTCAGCGTGATTCTGGCCTTGCTTGGCGCATTGGCTCTGGCAACCGGCGCTCAGTTAGGCGCTGCCTCATTTTGGACCTTCGCCGCCTGGGTAAAAATCTGGCCGGTGGCTCTGTTCATCGCAATTGCCACCAACCGAAAATCTTGGCTGAAAGTCGCCGCCTACGGCGCAGCCATCAGTGCGGGGCTGCTGATATTTGCGTTCTTGCTTGGCGGCAACCTCAGCGTGTTCTCGTTCATCACCGGGCAGGGTGAGCGGGGCTTGCAAATCGAAGCCCCCATGGCCACGCCATGGCTTTGGGCCGCAGTTTTGGGCGCTACCGATGCCGGCATCTATTACAACCACTCCATTTTGACCTATGAGGTTTTTGGACCAGGTTCGTCAATAATCGCTTTCTGGCTGGGGCCAGTTCAGGCCGGAGCCATTGCGATAACTTTGGGTCTGTCGATTTTGGCCAACCGAACCATCGACAAAATGCGGCTGTCGATCACCGACTCCGATGCCGCCGCGCGTCGCAACGAGGTCATCGCCTGGACTGCGTTCACGGCAACGCTTGACTTGATCGTCTTCAACAAGGTTGGCTCGCCACAGTTCATCTCGTGGCTTGCGGTGCCGATAATCTTGGGTGTTTTGCTGGGGGTCAAGCGTTGGAAAGTAGCCTCAGCTCTAGTTCTCTTGCTTTCGGCCCTCACCTGGTGGGTTTATCCGGTGGTCTATGACGGAATTCTCGCGAGTCACGCCTTGCCGACATCAGTTTTGCTGGCGCGAAACCTTGTTGAAATCGCCGCACTCGTTTTTGCTAACATCAGGCTGACCGCCCTTACCAAGCAAAACTAGCCTTCGAGAAGTTCGCGAAGTAGCGGACCAACCTTCTCAAACTCAATGAGAAATCCGTCGTGCCCGAATTCGCTTTCGATGGTTCTAAGCCCACCGCCGACCAGCTCGCCACCGATGTGATCTGCGATGAATTTTTGTCCGCTTATCGGAAACAGTCGGTCGCTATCAATGCCCGCCACTAGCGCTCGAGCCTTGATGCTTGATAAGGCTTTCTCAGCGCCACCGCGCTCATAACCAACATCGTGTGAGTTCATTGCCTCAACGAGCGTTATGTAAGAGTTCGCGTCGAATCGACGAGTGAACTTGTTGCCATGGAAGTCTAGATAGCTCTCAACTGCCCATCGCCCCCCAGCATCGAGTGGGTTGACTTTTTCACTCTGCCAGGCTCGAGCGAAGCGATCGTTGAGTTCACTAGGTGAGCGGTAGTTGAGCAGGGCCATGCGGCGGGCAAGTGCGAGTCCGCGGTGAGGCCCGAAGCCCGCCTTGGCATCGTAGTAATGACCTTTATTGAAGGCAGCATCGATTTTGATGGCTTCGAGCTGCACCGAGTTGAGCGCGATCTGGTCGGCGGTGCTGACCGGTGGAGCCGCAATGACTGCGATGTTGTCGGTGGCTTCAGGAAAGGAGATCGCCCACTCAAGAACATGCATTCCTCCCATAGAACCACCAATGATGGCGTGCCATTTGACAATGCCAATCACGTCGCTAAAAGATTTTTGGGCAGTCACCTGATCACGAATAGTCAAATAAGGAAAGCGCGAACCATATTCGCGTCCCTGGCGATCCAACGATGCGGGACCAGTGGATCCCTGGCAGCCGCCAAGCATGTTTGGCGCAACCACGAACCACTTGTCGGTGTCGATTGCCAGCCCCGGGCCAATGATTTCGCTCCACCAACCTTCGGTTGGGTGAGCCTTAGAGGCGGCCCCCACTGCGTGTGAGTCTCCGGTTAGGGCGTGCAAGACCAACACGGCGTTTGATTTGTCGTCGTTCAGTGTTCCCCAAGTTTCAAAGGCAATTCGAGCCGAGGCTAGTTCTTTGCCGCTTCCCAGTTTGATGGTCGGCAAACTGGCGAACTGGCGATCACCTGCAGGGTCGCCGTCACGCCATGCTCCGGTCGCAGGTGGCCGACCGACTAGCTGTCGTGATAGCTCATCTGTGATGAAACCTGACGGAACGCTGTCCTCAGAGGTTTGAAATTCCAACTAAATCTTTTTCGCTAGCAGGGGCAAGGGCGGGGTGACTAGCCCCAAAGCTTTACTCCAATGTTAGTGAAGAGATTTACTTGGCGGCATCCTCGAGGGTCTCAAACGCGAGCCCCGCCAGCAGCGCGCAACCGCTTGGCACGACGGAGTCATCGAAGACTGCCAGGTTTGAGTGATTTGGCGCCGCCTGCTGCCAGTCGGTATCGGCCGGGCTTGCACCCAAGAAGATGAAGCTTCCGGGAATCTCGCGAACGACAGAACCAAAGTCTTCAGCGCCAGCAATTGGGGTCGGCCACTCGACCCAGGCCTCGTCGCCCCAAACCTTCGAAACCATCTGACGAACGCGCTCGGTGGTTTCTGGGTTGTTCATGACCACCTCGGTTGCGAACTTGCCGATCTCGTATTCGACCTCAACGCCAAATGCGCTGGCGATTCCGTCAAGGAGTTCGGCCGAATACTTTTGCACCTGAGCCAGCATGCCAGGGCTAAAGGTGCGAACAGTGGCACCAAAGCTAGCCGTGCTCGGCACAACGTTGGTGGTGTGGTCGTCGCCGGCTTTGATCCAGCCAACATTGATGACCACTGGGTCAAACGCGTTGAAGCGCTTGTTTACCATCGTCTGCAGAGCGTTGATCGCCTCGGTCATCGCCGATACAGGATCTTTTGCCATCCATGGGCTAGAGCCGTGACCGCCGCGACCTTTAAAGGTCACGATCATGTCGCTGGCCGAGGCCATGAGAGCGCCAGACTTGCCGCCGAAAGTCTTAGGCGGTTGCCAAGACGAAGTTACGTGAATGCCGTAAGCGGCAATCGGCTTGTCGCCCGAGACCATGTGCATGTTTTCTTCGAGCATGATGTCAGCTCCGCCGTGGCCCTCTTCGCCCGGCTGAAACCAGATCACGACGTTGCCTTTGAGTTTGTCTTTGTGCGTCGCAACAAGGTGTGCGGCACCGATGCCAATCGCCATGTGCAGGTCGTGACCGCAGGCGTGCATGTAGCCATTAGTCGATGCATAGTCGAGGCCGGTATCTTCTTTGACGGCTAGTGCATCCATGTCGGCGCGAAGAAGCACGGTTGGCCCGGGCTGTGCTCCACGAATCAAAAGCGCGATGCTCGACTGGCGGTCGCTCAAAGTGATTTCGCCAAGTCCCTCAACAGATTCGAGGATTCGAGCGCGGGTCTTAGGCAGGTCGATTCCGAACTCTGGAATCTGGTGCAGTTCGCGACGTATACCTTGAAGAATGCCCAAGTAACTCTCGGCCTCGTCTGCCATCTCTTTATAGAACATGCCCGCTCCCTTGCTAGATACTCCGCCAGATTATCACTGCTCGCATAGTCTGTAGGCATGTTCTTCGAGTCGATGCATCCCGGTTGGCAGGCCATGCTTGCCGATCAGCAATCGCTGCTCGAGTTTCTCGAGTCACGACTTCAGAGCAGCCAAGATGCCTCCGGCGATATCGCCCCGCCCATGCATCAAGTTATGCGCGCATTCGAGAACGACCCAACACAGGTGCGAGTGCTGTTAGTAGGACAAGACCCTTATCCGAGCCCAGGCCATGCGGTGGGCTTGGCTTTTGCGGTTTCGCCTGAAACGAGACCACTGCCGCGCAGTTTGCAAAACATGATGAAAGAGTTGGCAACCGACCTGCCAGGTTGTTCCAACGGAGGTGACATTTCAAGGTGGCAGGATCAAGGCGTGATGCTGTTGAATCGCCACCTAACCGTGGCTGTCGGCCAAGCTGGATCGCACAGCAAGTTCGGTTGGAATGAGTTCACCGACGCGGTCATTCGGGCGCTCGCCGCGACCCACCAAGCCAAACTTGTCGCACTGCTCTGGGGAAACCACGCGCAAACTCTCGCGCCGATGCTCTGCGGGGCGACGATTTTGCGCGCTGTGCATCCAAGCCCGCTTTCTGCTTCTCGCGGATTTTTTGGCTCAAAACCGTTCTCAGGTGCCAATGTTGCTCTAAAAAACTTGGGTCTTGAACCGATAGATTGGTCTTGTTAGGAGTTCGATGCCACTCGATTCGGAGTCTCGTTGGAGACTAGCTCGCAGAGCAAAAGCCGCAGCACCCCAGCCTGAGGGCGAGGTTCAGGTGCGCGCCGCCGTTGTTGAAGACCTGGTTCAAATCAGCGAGGTTTACAACTATTACGTGCGCAACTCCGTAGTCACTTTCGACATCGAGCCGCTGACTCTGGCCGATTGGCAGCACAAGTTCGAATATATTCACCAACTCGAACTTCCTTTTCTGGTCGCTATCAGCCCTGGCGGTCAACTTCTCGGATTTGCCTATGTGGCACCGTGGCGCCAAAAAGCCGCCTACCGTCGCACAGTCGAAGACAGCATCTACCTTCGACCTGCCGCCATCGGCAAGCGTGTGGGTACAAAACTTTTGGAAGCACTCATCGCCCACTCAAAATCGGCCGGAGTGAAAGAAATCGTCGCTGTTATTTCAGACAAAGGCGCCGAGGCATCGATTGCTCTTCATGAGACATTTGGCTTCAAGCACCAGGGGCACCTCGGAAAAGTCGGATTCAAATTTGGGCGTTGGCTAGGCACAGTCTTGATGCAAAAGAGTCTCTAAGAATTTTTTGTGAATTCGTCTCTCGCATAAAACATTCAGAAACCGTCGATAGGCTCGAAGCATGTTCTTGCGCAAGATTGCACCGTGGATAGTTGGCACTTTGGTTGCCGTGACCAGCGTTTCGTCGGCACTTTCGCCAGCCTCTGCAGCCATGCAACCAAGCGCCATCAAAGCTGCCAAAGACGCAGTTGGCTTCATCATCAGCTACCAAGATGGCGTATCGCCGATAGCGCAAAACGGTCAGCCTACCGGTGAAAACTTTGCCGCCGTCAACCTCGCTGCATCCCACGACCTTGGCTTAAACATGACCGCTGTTCGGTTTGTAAAGCCGTTGTCTCAGGTCGATGCGGCTGCAGCGCTTGCTCGCCTTCAAGCCGATCCGAGGGTCAAATCTGTTGAGTTTGACCACCAGATGTCGTTTGGTGCCCAACACCTGTCGGCCGTTTCTCCTCCAGTTGTGCACGCTTCGGCGGTGAAGGTGGCCTCCGCCGTTCTGTCGCCTAAGGCAACCAATGCCTGGTCTGCTTCCCAGCCTTTTACTCCTGTTTTGAAACTCACCTGGCTAGCACCCAAGACTCTAAATGGCGGAAAGCTTTCTGGTTATAAAGTCGAGCAATCTTGGGATAACAAGGTTTGGACTACCGCGGTGGCCACCACGACCGCAAAGTCTGCGTTCTTTTCCACCGGAATTACTGTCGGGGTAAAGAAATATTTTCGGGTGAAGGCCTTGACCAAGGTTGGCAAGGTCTCTGCCATTGGTTTGCCCTCGGTCAGCGCTAGCGTGGCACCAACGGTTGCGCCGAGCGCACCAAAGTTGGCCACCAGCAATGTTATTTTTTCGGGTCAAGCCGCAGCTTGGAACACCCAAACTTTGGTTGAGCGCGGCGGCATCCCTGTGACATATCAGGTAACTGCGGTATCGGAGTCTGGCGACAGGCACAGCTGCCAAACCATGGCAAACTCGTGCGTTCCAACCGCCATGTCAGACGGTGTTCCCTATACCTTTACGGTGCAGGCCACCAACTCGCTTTCCACCTCAAGCTCCATTGCGGTTGCCGACCCTATGTATGGAGTGCAGTGGCACCTTTATTCTGCATTTGGAATTCAAGCGCCAAGGGCTTGGGAGA
>CAILJO010000006.1 GCA_903834635.1 uncultured Micrococcales bacterium
CACCCCGCCTAGCAACGGTGACCCATTGGTAACCGACGACGGCAACGGCGTTGGCGACCTGAACCTCAACTACACCAAGCCTCTTGGCAAGGTCACTCTTGAGTCAACCGACCCTAACGACCCGACCAACAACTGGTCGCTAAACCTTCAGGGCACCGACCCTAAGGGCGCTCCGACTCCGCTAGATGAGAAGCAGCGCCTGGTGTTCGAAGACGGCAACAAGGTCAAGACACATGGAGCTGGCTTCAAGCCAGGCACCAAGGTAATCGTTTGCATCAGCGGCGTTGAAATTGGCACCGTCGTCACCGATGCCAACGGCGCCTTCAATGCATCCTTCCTGATTCCTCAGTCGGTCAAAAAGGGTGTCCGCTACATCCAGGTCAATGGTGTAACCAACAACAACACCGTGAGATCGGTTTCGTTGGCAATCATCATCAAGGCTGGCGGCAAGGCCACTCTAAAGAAGTCGATCTTCTTCTTGGGTGACTCGCCAAAGCTCACCCAAAAGGGTGGCGACATCTTGCGTGCCATCCGCAACGCAGTGAAGGGCAAGAAGAACATTGTCATCACCGTGAGTGGTTGGGTCAAAGAAACTGCCGACAAGTCCTACGACATCAAGCTGTCTTCAGCTCGCGCAGCCAACATGGTTTATGTGCTCAAGACCATCTGGCATGTGAAGGCCAAGTACTCCTATAAGGGATACGGCATTTCACCAGAGAACAGCCCAAAGTCGCGTCGTGCCGACATCGTGGTGACGTTCACCAAATAGCAAACATCAAACCAAATAGGTCTGGCTCGAAAGGGTCAGGCCTATTTTGTTACGTGCCCAACCCCATTGACCGAGTAGTAACGCACCCAGTCAACGTTCATGGTCGCAGTGCTCAAGGACGAGTCGATGTCTCCGCCAAAGTTGCCGCCCATCGCCAAGTTCAGAATCAGGTAGAAACTTGGGTCTGTGCCCTGGGCGTTAGGCCCAAAAGGCCAGTGCGCCAAACCGGAGTCAGATCGGTTAGCAACATAAACAATCTGGTCATCGATTAAGAACGTGACCGAGTCCGGCTGCCAAAGCATCCCATAGCGGTGGTAGCCAGCGCTCAAGACCTCTGACAGGTCCTTGGTGCCACCCAAAGATGCGTGCGCGCCAGCCGAGTTCGCAAAGTGCGCAGTTCCATAGTCGGTATAAGGAAAACGTCCGACTTCTTCCATGATGTCGAGTTCGCCACAGGCCGGCCAAGGAGTGGTGTCGATGTTGGTTCCTAGCATCCAGAACGCAGGCCAGGTTCCGTTGCCCGCAGGCACCTTGATTCGAGCCTCCATGTAGCCATAGGTGAACGAGACCTTGCCATAGGTGGTCATCTTGCCGCTGACCCATTCGCAGCGACCGTAGTAACAGTTGTAGTTAGTGGCGTTCGACTGGCGGTTAGCAACGATGTTTAAGATGCCGTCGGCGGAGCCATCGGTGCTGTTCTGACCGGGCAGGTAATACTCTTTCTCACTGTTTCCCCAGCCACAGTTCTGCCACGGAGCTGGGCATCCGTCGGTTGAATCAGAAGTCCAGTTGGATGAGTCGGGTGCAGCGTTGGCGGAGCCACTGAACTCGTCTGACCAGAGCAACTGCATGTTTCCGAGCGAAGGTGCCAGCGTGATGCTCACGTGCTTTTGAACCGGTGTTGCCGCCTTGTATGTATCGGTTGCAGGCAGGCTGGCCTCGAGGATGCAGTCTCCAACGGCGATGGCGTGCAACTTGAAATTCACCACAGAACAAATCTCTGGAGTCAACGACGTGAATATCGGGTCGATTCCCTGAGTGGTTAATGCGCCGAGAAATTGATCGTCAGAGGTTGTCAGCATGGCGAGAGGTTGGGCGAACAAGATGGAGTTGGTCAACAGCGGGCGCTTCGGTGCGGCACTTGCCACAACGGCGCTTGAGACAAACTTGCCACTGATGGCCTGCAGCGCAAACCGATAGGTTTTGCCATTGGTCAGACCGGTCACCCGAAATGACGATGCGCTCGAACCAACGGTCTTGACTTGTTTGAAAGCGCTCGCGGTTGTGGTCACCTGATAACCGGTGACCTTGAACTTGGCGCTGCTGACAGACTTGGTCCACTTGAGAACGACAGACTGGTTTGAGGGTGTTGCGCTAAGGCCACTTGGTGCGGTGACCGCACGGTTTAGAGTCAGAGCCTGGCTCATCGAGGCGGCTGAGAGCGCAGCGAACGCTAGGGCCACAATGGCGGTAAATCTGATGACTTTGCGCAAAATAAAACCTCAAATGTGTTTGGTCGTTTCGCACAAAACGATGGATTCAGCATAACCGCAAGGGCATCTAGCCGCACTGCCGATAGGCTCGAATCATGGAAATTCGCCAAGTAAAGCCAGCAACCGAAGGCTGGGAGCAGAAAAAGGACGAAAAGGGTCGCCCGCTGCTGCAATTTGCCGAACCCAAGCGCAAGCAGCCGCCCACTCACCTGGCCGACTTGACCATCGAAGAGCGCAACGAAACCGTCAAAGCTCTTGGCATTCCAGCCTTTCGTGCCAAGCAGTTAGCCACCCACTACTTTTCGCACTACACCAGCAACCCCGATGACATGACCGACCTGCCTTCAGGCATCCGTGCCGAATTAGCGGCCGGAATGTTGCCGCCGCTGCTCACCGAAGTTCGCCGTTTGCAAACCGACAAGGGCGACACGATCAAATTCTTGTGGCGACTATTCGATGGTGCGCTAGTTGAATCGGTGCTTATGCGTTACACCGGTCGAATCACTCTTTGCGTTTCGTCGCAGGCGGGCTGTGGAATGAACTGCCCGTTTTGTGCCACCGGTCAGGCGGGGCTGACTCGCAACATGTCAGCCGCCGAAATTATCGACCAGGTGGTTCGTGCCAACCAGGCCATTGCCAACGGCGAGCTCGGTGGTCGCAAACTCAAGCCTGGCGATGCACCTGAGCGAGTCACCAACATTGTGTTCATGGGAATGGGTGAGCCATTGGCAAACTACAACCGCCTCATGACGGCGGTACGCACGATGGTCGAGCCTCAGCCGAACGGCCTGGGAATGTCGGCGCGCAACATTACGGTTTCGACCGTGGGGTTGGTGCCAGCGATTCACAAGCTTGCCGAAGAAAACATTCCGGTCACCTTCGCGCTCTCACTGCACGCGCCAGATGACAAACTGCGCGACGAACTTATTCCGGTCAACTCTCGTTGGAAAGTTGACGAAGCTCTTGACGCCGCCCGCGCCTATTTCGATGCCACCGGGCGCCGTGTGTCGATCGAATACGCGCTAATCAAAGACATGAATGACCACGAATGGCGCGCCGAGCTGTTGGCTAGCAAACTCAACGAGCGCGGCAAGGGCTGGGTTCACGTCAACCCGATTCCGTTGAACCCAACACCTGGGTCAATCTGGACTGCATCAACACCTGAAACCACTCGTGTTTTCATACGCGCGCTAGAAAACGCAGGCATTCCCACCACGTTGCGAGACACTAGAGGCAAAGAAATCGACGGCGCCTGTGGTCAGCTGGCCGCGGCCGATTAGTCGCAGCAACGAACGTTTCGGCAGAATAGTTGTTGAAGGGGTTTCATGAGCAAGCTTGTAAGAGTCACGCAGCCTACGTTGGCCGTGCTCGAAGTTTTGCTCAAAGAAGACCTAGGCACTTGGGGGCTACACATTTCGGGTGTGACTGGGCTAAAACCCGGCACCGTCTATCCGATTCTTGAGCGCCTCGAAGAGGCCGGCTGGGTTATCTCGTTCTGGGAGACCGAGGTCACTCGCGACGCACCCAAGCGCAAGTATTACGTGTTGATGGCGCACATGCGTCAGGCAGCCGAAAAACTGATCGCCGACCGCAAGAAATAAGCAGTCCGGCCGCTGGGCGGTGGGCAAAGTAAAGTTGTTTTCATGCCCCTGATTCTTCGCAAACTCAAGGTTCGTCTTCGCGCCTTGATCAAGTGGCTGCTGCTGGTTTTGCCGCTGCGCGAGCTGGGGCGAATCTTCTTTATGCGCGCCTTCTGGCGTCTGCGCTATCTGACCACGACCCTCAACAAAGACATCCCGACCGTCGGTTTGATCACGCCGGTCTTCAACAATCGCAGGCTCGTAAAGGACGCCATTCGTTCGGCACGAGCTCAGACCTGGGCAAACATCGAGCACATCATTGTTGACGATGGCAGCACCGATGGCTCCGCCGAAGTGCTTGACCGTTTCGCTGCCGATGCCGCCAGTGGCGTTAGACCACACAAGCCAATGCGGGCGGTGGGCACAACCGTAATACACCAGGCAAATGCTGGCCCGGGTGCGGCCCGCAACCGCGGAGTTGCCGAGGCTCTCAAGCGCCGCCCCGATGGCAAAGAGTGCAAATACCTGCTGTTTCTAGATAGCGACGACCTGCTTCCAATCGATGGCGTCAAACGTTTGGTTGAACGTGCCGAGCAAACCGGTTCGCCACTGGTTATCGGGCGCCTCGAGCGAGTCGACGGGGTTCGCCGCTTTCAACGCCGAGACAACATGCACGTCTATGCGACCGACCGCAACGCAATCAGCATCGACGACGCACCTGAGGTTTTGAGTGACGCCAACATCAGCGCCAAACTTTTTCGCGTTGACTTTTGGCGCAACAACAAGCTCGAGTTTCCTGAGGGCGTGGTCTTCGAAGACATGCCCGTTGTCGTCGGCGCCTATCTAAACGCACCGCAGTTCGATATTGTGAGTGCTCCGGTGAATCTGTGGAGAGTTCGCCCAGAGGGTGCCTCGATCACCCAACGTCGCACTCAACTCAAATCGCTCTCCGACCGCATGACGGCGATCGAGCGAAACATCAAAATGATCCAGCTTGCCATCGGCGCAAAGCGCTGCACCAAGCACGTGCTCGAGAGCTATTTGGTGCGGGTGATCAGCCTCGACCTGCAACTGTTCGTGGTTTCGCTTGCAGCGACCGGCCAAGACTACTTCAACGAGTTCAAGTCACGCGCCGCAGGAATCTTGGCTGAAGCAACCGACAACACCTGGGCCGCTGCAACCGGCGCGCACAAAGACTTGGTGCGACTTGCGATTTCGAGCGATCGTCAGGCGGTTGCACGTTCGATTGGCGCCAAAGGGCTCTAGCCAAAGGTAACCTTGAATTGTCGCCATGCGCGACCACCAACCCAGCTTCGAAAGAGAGAGTGTCTTGAAGCACCGCAGAGAAATCGATGGTCTTCGAGCGCTCGCCATACTTCCGGTGCTGCTATTTCACGCCGGATTCAAATCTGTGCCAGGTGGCTTTTTTGGCGTAGACATATTCTTCGTTATCTCTGGCTTTCTGATTACCGGAATCATAGTCAACGAACTTCAGACTCTGGGCAAGTTCAGCATCATCGGCTTCTATGAACGTCGCGCTCGGCGAATCATGCCGGCACTTTTTCTGGTCATGGTGGTCATGTATCCGGTCGGTTGGTTCTTGCTGTTTCCGCAGCAGTGGGCCACATTTAGCGAAAGTTTTCGCTGGATCATTTTCTTTGGCAGCAACTATTTCTTCTTGGGCAAGATGGGTTACTTCGACCCGAACATCGATCTCAACCCAATGCTTCACACCTGGAGCCTGGCTATCGAAGAACAGTTCTATGTCTTCTTTCCACTGATTTTGTGGGCAATGTGGAAGCTCTTCAAAAAGAAGTTCTGGATACCGATTCTTGCTGTGCTTGCGGTCACGAGCCTGATTTGGGCTCAAAACAACTATGCCTTCGACCCAACCGGCAACTTCTATTTGCTGCAGTACCGCGCTTGGGAGCTTCTGGCGGGCGCCATTGTGGCTATCTATCTTTCGCGACGCGAAAACGGCGCGCACTCATCTCAGTTGCTCAGCCTTTTCGGCCTTGGAATGCTCGTTTATTCGGTCACCAAAATTGGCAGCGATCACCCTCATCCCGGTTTTATAACTCTCGTGCCGGTTCTTGGCTCTGTTCTTGTAATCGCGTTTGCTGGGCCTGGAACTCTCGTAAACCGTCTGCTTTCGATGAAGGTTTTTGTCGGTATCGGTTTGATTTCGTACAGCGCCTACCTGTGGCACCAGCCGATCTTTGCGTTCTTCCGAATCTCGCAACTTCATGACCCACACCCACGTGACTTCTTGCCACTCATTGCGCTGACTCTAGTCTTGGCTTGGCTCTCGTGGAAGTTCGTCGAGAACCCTTTCAGGCAGCGCAAAAAGTTCACGCGCAGGTTCATCTTTTCGGCGACCGCCATTGGAATGATTGCCATTTTCAGCTTCACTTCGATTGCCGAGGGACAATCAGCTCTGAACCCTCGAGTGAGTCTGAGCGGTGAATCCTTCAAGTCGCTCGAGGCTCGGCTGGTTCGCAACACCGGTCTCGGCAACGGTTGTGATGCTTTCTATGAAAACAAAGCAGCTTGCGTCTATGGAAAAAATCCAACTGTGCTTTTGTGGGGCGACTCGTTTGCGATGCACCTTGCTCGCGGGCTAGTTGCCTCTCACACCAAAGTTTCGTTCGTGCAGCAGACGAAAAGCGCCTGCAATCCCGTTTTCGACATTGCCCAGCAGAATCCTTCGTATGGCATTCCTTTTGCCAAGACTTGTATCGAAAACACCCGCAACACATTCAAGTGGCTGCAACGTCACAAGAACATCAAATACGTAATCCTTGGTTCACCTTGGAGCACCGTGCTTGACAAATCCAGCCCGGTCTATGGCAAGTCGGGTGTTGTCGGCCCATCAGGCACCTACGGGTGGGCCCAGTTCAAAAAGACTCTGCTTGCCATTGAGGCGCTCGGAGTCAAGCCAATTGTTGTCACGGCAACCCCAACCGATGGCCAAGATCATGGCACCTGTGTGATTCGGGCGATGGCCAACAAGACCAACCCTTCGGCCTGTGACTTTGCCAAGAGCACCGACCACCGCCTCAAATTCAACACTCGTCTGGCCAGCGAGGCCAAAGCCGCCGGAGCTTCGGTTTTCTGGATCGAATCATTGATTTGCCCTCAAAAGGTTTGCTTCACCGTGCGAAATGGTTCAATCATTTATCGCGACGCCGGTCACCTTTCGCGCGAAGGCAGCACCTATTTGGGCAAGACTTATGACATGAGCAAGCTCATTTTGCAGGCAGCCAAGAATGGCTAGCTTCACCTTCGAGAGTTTCTTCGACCGACTCGTCGAGGTCGAAAACAAAACCGGCGCAATCGATGCCAAGTTTGACGGCGTTCAGCTTTATCCACTGCTTCGCGTGCGCATCTTCTATGCCATCGCAACCGGACTAGGGCTTTTCGAAGACCCTCACCCGAGCAAG
>CAILJO010000007.1 GCA_903834635.1 uncultured Micrococcales bacterium
CACATAGTCGATGGTCATCTGGCTGCTGGCCCAGCCATCGTAGTTGCCGCCGAAGAAGCCGACAGCGTTGTTGAGAATCAGGAAGAACGGTTCATTGAACTTCCAGACGTTTGAGCGCAGGTTTGCCGGGGTCACGCTCCAGAAAAGTTGGCCATCAACATAGAAGTCCATTCGGTTGGGTGTCCAGCCCATGCCATAGGTGTGAAAGTCGGCCTGGTAGTTGGCCACGTTTAGCAACTGCGATGTTTCATAAAGATGGTTGTCGCAGCAGATTGCCTGGTCGACGGTTGAGTAGTGAACAGCGCTCGATGCACGCATCGCCTGGTTGCCACCCTCTTCGGCGATATCGATTTCGCCGGCTAGAGGCCAACCGACGGCGCCCATCGAATCACCGAGCGCCCAGAAAGCGGGCCAGTTGCCGCCTCCGGCAGGCATTTTGATTCGAGTCTCGATGTAGCCGTATTTGAATGAGACTTTGCCCTGGGTGTCGAATCGCGCACTGGTGAAGTGGCAGTTGCCCGAGCCGCAATCGCCGGCGTTGTTTGGTGGGGTCGAAACATGGGTTGTGGTGATCACGGCGTTGCCCGCGCTTGTTCCGTCGAGTGCGAGGGCGTCGGGTGTGTACCACTGCTGTTCGCCGTTAAAGCAGGCACCGCCACCGTTTAGGTTGTCGAAACCGCAGTTTCGCACCGTCCAGTTGCTAGAGCTGACCTGAGAACCGGCAGCACCCGTGAACTCGTCTGACCACAACAGTGCGCCAATCACGTGACCGGTTAGTTTTGGTGCGGCGATGGCCGAAACCCAGTGAGCCCAAAGAGTGGTTTTGGCGCGAGGTTTGATGACGGCGGCGTCTTTGTATTTAACGACGCCAGCGCTGGTCAACGACCAACCGGTGAAAACAAAGCCGGCGCGCGTGAATCGATTTCGGCTGAGTGCCTTGCCGGTGGATGGCACGGTTTGCTTGGCCATCGTGCCTTTGCCGCCGTTAGCCATGAAGGTGACCTGATAGCTGGTGGTGGCGAATGCCGGCGGCTGAATGGTTGCGCCAACAAGAAGTGTCAGGGCGATCGCCACAACCAGGCGCGCGGCGCGAACTCTTTGCAAAATACCCTCGTCTTGGCGGCTTTGGCACCGCACTTGTTTCAAGGCTATCGAATGGATGAGCCTCGTGAAAGCGGTTTCGCGGATTCACACCAACTCGTTATCAACACGCTAACCCAGCAGCGGTTGGGCAGGTTCTTTGGCTTGTAATCTGTTAGCAACTTAAGCCGATAAGGGGCATCATGTCTAAGCGTTCTTTCTCTCACCTGCTCGAAAAGGGCCTCTTCGCAAGCCGCTGGTTGCTTGCACCTCTATATGTAGGTTTGGCTGCCGCGTTGATTTTGGTGTTGGTGCGCTTCGGCACAGCATTCTGGACCCTCGTTCAGTCGGTCATCGAAGGCCAAGAGCACTCATTCACCCTCGACCTGCTCGCACTGCTCGACCTAGTTCTGCTAGCCAACCTAATTCTGATCGTGATCTTTGCCGGATACGAGAACTTCGTTTCGAAGATCGAAGCCGCCAAAGACAACGTCGACCGCCCGCACTGGATGGGAACCATCGACTTCTCGGGTCTAAAGCTTAAGCTGATCGGCTCGTTGGTTGCCATCTCGGTCATCGAGCTGCTCAAAGACTTCATCCAGCTTGGTGAGCACGAAGGCGCAAAGGTAGGCGACGGCATTCTGTGGCGCGTAGTGATTCACTTGGTCTTCGTGATCTCGGGTGTCATGTTTGCACTGATGGACTTCATCGCCGAAAAGATCAACCCTGGCCACGGCGTGGATGAGTTCGGCGGTTAGCCGAGAATAAACCGGTGTTCGGCG
>CAILJO010000008.1 GCA_903834635.1 uncultured Micrococcales bacterium
CCAAAGTGCTGGCAATCGAGACCAACGTGCTTTGGCGCTTTCGTCGGCTGCGGTCATGCCTGCGTTCGAGTTCGGCCGGTGACGGCTCGAAATCTGTGGGCATCGACATTGCTTCTCTGACGGCTTGGCTCTCGAATTTATGGCCCCAGCTGGGACTAAAAGAAAAGGGGTGGCGCGAAAGCACCACCCCAAATCTAACAGTTGGTTATTTAGTTCAAAACGGGTGCTTTGGCATAGTCGGCCAGCCACTTGGTTTCGAGCTTGGCGAGTGTGCCATCTGCCTTGAGGGCATCAACGGCGGCGCTGACCTTGGATGTTAGCGAACTGCCCTTGTCGAGAACGAGACCGAACTGGTCGCCACCAGCCGTGGTGCCGGCAAGTTGACCGATGATGCGGCCGTCGGTTAGGTCGGCCGAGGTTTCATAAATTGCTGTCGGCAGGTCAACCACCAGTGCATCGATCTGACCAGACTTTAGCGCTGCTACGGCGTCGTCGTTCGAGTTGAACGCCTGAGCCTGGCTGGTTGGCTTGATTACGTCGGTGATGGCGTTATAGCTGGTCGTGCCGGCCGCTGCACCTATCACCAATGACTTTAGGCCAGCGAGGTTAGTCACCGAATAGGCCTTTGAACCCTTTAGCGTGATCACGGTTTGGGTGGTCGAATAATAAGGGCTCGAGAAATCGACCGCCTTTTTGCGAGCATCGGTAATCGAGAACTGCTGCAGGTTGAAATCAAAGTTCTTCGCGCCAGGCGCGATTGCTTCGTCAAATGTGGTGCGAACCCAAACCACGTCTTTCTTGGCAAAACCGAGGTTCGCTGCAACCGCGTAGGCAACAGCAGATTCGAAACCTTGACCATTGCTTGGGTCATTGTTGACAACCCAAGGCTCATAGGCTGGCTGGCCCGTGCCGATGGTTAGCTTGCCGGCTGTGATCGTGGCTAGGTCGCCAGACGATGCGTTGTTTGAGCCAGCACAGCCGGTCAAAGCCAAAGTGGCAGCAAGAGAAAGACCTGCGACAACGGCAAAAAGAGACTTCTTAGATTTAGCAAATGGCATGTTGCCCTTTCAATGTGGCAAAACAGAGTGGCAAAACAAAATGGCTTGGTGTTAAGGCTAGCTTGGGCCACCGACAAGCGGCAAATCGCTTACCAATTGTTAAGAGAACCGGCATCCTATTATGTTCGCCTGGACGAAGCTTTGTCAGACCATTCCACTAGGCTGTTCAAGGCTTTAAATAAGGAGAAAAATGTTTCGCAAAATTGCCTCGGTCTTAGCTCTATTGGCTCTAACCTTCACCGGTGTTGCCGCTATCAACAGCACAGCAAGCGCTGCAGCAGGTTCGACTAGCGACGCCACATTGAGCGATTTGCACTTGCAAACCGAGACCGGCAACGGCTGGTATCTAACCGAAGGCACACGCATGTGGCCGAATTTCAGTTCAGACCAAAGTTTCTATGAGGCTTACACCGCTTTTCCTGGTGTGCTTTTCTATGCGAGCCCGACAGACCCTGGCGCGACCATCAAGGTGAACGGTGGCGATGTCACCAATCAGGCGATGACCGCAGGTGCCGCCACACCTATCCACTTTGAAGCCCACCC
>CAILJO010000009.1 GCA_903834635.1 uncultured Micrococcales bacterium
AGAGCCACCGCCCGAACGAACCACGAGAGGCAAAACACCTTCGGCAACTTTTACGCCCTCAGACTCGCACAGCTCAGTCAGGTATTCGAGCATGGTGGCAGGGGCAACGAGTCTGAACGGGTAATGGTGTGTGCGCGACCGAATCGTGCCAATAACTTTTTCTGGCTCTGTGGTTGCAAAGATGAACTTAACGTGCGCTGGCGGTTCTTCGACGATTTTCAATAGGGCGTTGAAGCCATCCTTGGTGACCATGTGGGCCTCGTCAAGAATGAAAATCTTAAAGCGGTCACGCACCGGCGCGAAGGCGGCACGTTCGCGAAGTTCTCGAGCATCTTCAACTTTGTTGTGGCTGGCGGCGTCGATCTCTACAACATCAAGCGAACCTGAACCATCGCGCGAAAGCTCGATGCAGCTTGGGCAAACTCCACAAGGAGTATCAGTCGGGCCCTCGGCACAGTTGAGGCAGCGAGCCAAAATGCGCGCAGAAGTTGTCTTGCCACAACCGCGTGGGCCACTAAATAGATAGGCATGGTTCACGCGATCGCCGCGCAATGCAGCGGTCAGCGGAATCGTCACCTGAGTCTGGCCGATAAGTTCGGCAAAAGACTCTGGGCGATAGCGGCGATAGAGAGCGGTTGACACATTCAGAGTTTAAGCCATTTATAGCGACCAGACTTCTGAGTGCTAACACTCGTGTGGGCAATAGGCTAAGTCTCGTGAGAGGCATTGGTTCCTCACACTTAAATAGGGGGAAATTCATGACTCTTTCGCTAAGTGCAGATGCTGTTGCCTTTGTGCTTTCGGCAGCCTCAGCTCAAGTTCAAAGGTCTGCTTTCTAGTGAAAATCTGGCGAGTATTAGTCGCTTGTCTTGCCGCGAGCTACTGCCTAGTGGTTGGCTTCGGGCTTCTTCTTCTAGTTCAGCCTTGGGATAAAGCCACAGGCGACTGGTTGCCAAGTCACCAACAGATTTGGTACTTCGTGCCACTAATTTTGCAAATACCAGGATTAACGGCAATTTGGCTCGCTCTGTTTAACCAGCCCCAAGAATTTTTGCTTCTTGGCTTCGCAATCGTTTTGCTGGTTGGAACACTTAGGCAGCTGAAAGCGAATGCCGAAAGAGCAAGCCTTGCCAAACTAGGCCGATTCACATTTATTTTGGCGGGCGTGATGGTTAGTTACCGCTTGACCATTGGGGGAAGACTGCTGCCCTATGTTGGCGGCGGCACAAACATTTACGACATCCGTGACATAGGGACTATGTTGATGTGGCTAAATTTTGAATCGACTCTGATTATTGCCCTTGTAATGGTGCATTTGATTGTTCTCTTGAGAGAACGCAAATCTCGCTATCAGCCAAAATAGAAGACTCCCCGCACACCCGCCAGAGCCCAGTTACCCTTGCTATCTTTCGATCCTGGGGGAGTTAGCCGAGGTGGCGCCGCACGGGGAGTCCATAACTATTTTAGGTGCTATGGCTGACAAGGATTCTGGCTAGCCTTGTTATCAACAGAGACGTCTAGATCTAGCCTAAAAACTGCTCTCGGGTCTAGGCTGAAATCAATCGACCTTAGGGGAACCCATGAAGAAGTTCGTTCTTGCCATGACTGTCGTGGCCACAGTCGCAGCGACCAGCCTTGTCGGGGTAATGCCTGCAGCTAATGCCGCAGATGCCACGCTCAGCTATAGCGAATTCATGGCGACCGACACCTATAAAGAATTTGCCGCACTTTCGAGCGCCTATAACGCCGCAATTTTGACGAAAAGCAACATTGTGGTTGAAATGCACACCACAGTAGTTGCCTTGGGGCAATCACAAACTATTGATCTCTATATTTCTGCCAACAAGACCAGCGCCAAAGCAGACATGACAATGCCTGATCCAACCACGGGCAAAAGCGTGACGATCAGTTATGGCTATGCCAATGGCTCGTATTACCAAAACATGCTGATGTGGGCTGGCTCTGGCGCTAAGAATGCTCAAGAAGCAGCCGACCGTCTAGGCAAAAGTGAAACCAGCACGGTTATTCTCGACTCGAGCACCGCACCTGATGGCTTAGAGTCGATCGACCCGGCGTCAGTTTTTGGCGGCAAGAATCTTGATGTCACCCAGGGTCTGATGGCTCAAGCCGCTAACCTCAAGTTCAGCCCGATGACAAAATCTGCAGACATAACTGACCCAACCTCAACTGATTACGACTTCACTTTGG
>CAILJO010000010.1 GCA_903834635.1 uncultured Micrococcales bacterium
CAAGTTGCTCAAGCTCGGATACACAAACATTCAGTCCAAGTTTGTGCTCGCCGTTGGTTTTGCAAAGGGCAATGTAATTGACGCTCAATACTCCTACGATGCCTCCGGGCAGGACGCCGTCGAACTGACCATCTCGGCCGGCCCAACCAAGTAATGCGGTTCATCGACTATTTGGGTCGCTTGATCACCTGGGACACCGGGCTGATGGTTTTGGTCTGGGGTGCCGTGGCATTTTTTGGCCGCAAGTTTCTAGGCCGCGTGTTCAACCTATCGGGGTCAGGGCTCTATTGGTGCCTGGCCTCGTTGGTTGGCATCTTGGCTTTCACGATTCGGTTCTGGGATGCCAACGGAACAGCCGATGTGTTTTGGCTGTTCGACAGTTTTGCCTGGACGCAACTAACCCGCAGCGCAGCCAACTCAATCTTGAACGCCGTGCTGTTCGTGCCAGCCGGAATCTTTTTCGTAGCCAATGGCAAAAGGTGGTGGCTGGTGATTCCAGCTCTCGTCATTCTTTCGGCAGTCATCGAGACCGCACAAACAGTCACCAGGTTTGGGGTTGGTGATCCTGCCGACTTTGTGGCGAACTCGTGGGGTGGAGCACTCGGTGCCGCACTCGGGCTCGCCTATCTGTGGGTTCGGGGATTAGTTCGCGCCAAACGCTAGTTAGAGTTTTCACAAACTAGTTAGGGCTTTAGTGCGCAACAACGCTTTTCAAGAGTTCATGTCGGTCAAGTTTCGACGTCTTCTCTCTGGCGACCCCGATGGAGTTCCGCCGTGGCTTGACATCATCGCCGACGGCGACAAACCCGGATACTTTCTGCCAACCGACGCCCCGTGGGTAGTGCACCGTGACTTTGGCACGCTTGTCGGGGGAGTGCGCGCGCTGCTCATGCAAGCTCTGCACCCTGGAACGCTGGCGGGTGTCGCCCAACATTCAAGATACGAACAGGATGCCCTTGGGCGCCTAAGCGGCACCATTCGTTGGCTCACCACCACGACCTTCGGCTCGGTCGACGCCGTTGCGGGTGAGGCATCGCGAGTCAATCGCCTGCACGATCGCGTCAGGGGCAAATACGAGACCAGCTCTGGTGAAACCCGCAGTTATCGCGCCGCCGACACAGACCTGCTTCTTTGGGTGCACGCGGCATTCACCGATTCGTTTTTGACGGCTCACGAACTTTTTGCCTGGCGTGAGATTCCAGGTGGAGCCGATGCCTATGTGTCTCAGTGGCGTCGCTCAGTCGAGCCACTGGGTCTTGATCACGCTCCGGCATCTCGCGCCGAACTCGACGACTACATCTCACGCTGCCTTGCAGATGGCACGCTGCGAGTAGACGCGACGACTCTGAGGGTTGTGAAGTTCATCCGCAAACCTCCTCTGCCAATGGGCGCTCGCATGGCCTACCGAGTGCTCTTCGCCGCCGCAGTGGCATCGTTGCGCCCCGAGGTTCAGCGTATGCTCGGGCTCAAGGCCCTGCCGATGTGGTTCATTCAGCCGTTCACTCGCGGCTCACTCAAGTTCTTGAACTTGCTGATCGGCCCAGAGTCACCAATCGAAGAGGGTGCAATCCGTCGCCTGCAGCGCATCGGGGTGCTTGAGCCCAACTAAACTAGTGTCTGCGCTCGCGCACGCCACCCTAGCTCAGTCGGTAGAGCAGCTCCCTCGTAAAGAGCAGGTCAGGAGTTCGATTCTCCTGGGTGGCTCCAAAAACTAACCGATCGCGGCAGCAATAGATACGCTGGCTCGGTGCAACTCGCGAACCAGCACCGCCTGACGAATGCCCAGGTCTTGAGAGACATCTGACATCGTGCGCTTTTCAACCAGGATGCCCCTGGCGACAGGCTGCAGCGCCACTGGCAGGTTTGCGATTTCGCGCTCAAGCGTCGCGGCATCCAAGTGGCTTAAATCTGGAGTTGAGTCTTCGAAGGTGACGTCAAGATCGAACTCGTGGTTTTTCATTTTGCCTCCAAGATGAATTCTTTTCTGAAGCTCTGAACAACAGAGCGCATTCCGATGCCACAGACGCCAACCATTTTGCCGTCGCGGTAATAGCCAAACACGCAGTCACCGTTGATTGAACCGTCGATGAGTTTGATCTCATCGGCTAGTGCGAGAAGCCCGTAGGCGAGGATGTGCATGTCGTACTGGTCGCTCCAGAACGAGGGGATTGGCGCAAAGACATCGTTGGCTTGACCATTGAAGTGCTGTCCGACGCGCTTGGCGGTGTCGGTTGGGATGTTCCAGTGCTCAACGCGACGGGCCACATGGTCGAAAACCGGGTTGGCAAAACGAGCAACATCACCCAGCGCATAGACGTTCGGCCAGGCGGAGCCATCTTGGTGGAGAGCCAGCATGTTGTTGTCGGTCAGCACGCCGTCGGTCAGGTCGAGGTCGTTGCCCTCGAGCCATTCGTCGTTGCAGTCTGAGCCGATCGCTTCGATGAACACTTCGCATGGCAAAACCTCGCCCGAGTCGAGAATCACTCCGGCCACCTCGTCGACGCCGACTAGGTCAACCACGGCGGTCTTCATTCGAAACTCAACGCCTTGCTCTTCATGACGGTGCTGAAGTTCTTTGGCCAGTTCGAGGCCTAGCGGGCGAACGATCGGGTGCACGCCGGGTGCAACGACCGTAACATCGCAACCGAGCTTGCGAGCGGTGGCGGCAATCTCGCAACCGATGAATCCGGCACCGAGAATCACAACTTTTGCGCCGGGCGCGAGAGCTGCACGAAGAGTTATTGCGTCGTCCAGGGTTCGCACCGCATGACGCCCGCGAAGGTCGCCATTCTCAACCTGCAAGCGCTTTGGTCGCAATCCGGTGGCAATAATAAGCGCGCTGTATTCATGCACCGAACCAGAATCATCGGTGACGGTTGAATGTTCGAGGTCTGCGCTCATCACGCGCGTGCCGAGTACCCAGTTGACAACTTCGGTAGCAGCTCGCTGCGGAAAAGCCACTGCCTCGTGACTAACCTCGCCAGCCAGAACCTCTTTGCTCAGGGGAGGGCGGTTATATGGCGGGTATGCCTCGTCGCCGATGGCAGTGATTGGGCCGGCATAGCCAAAACGCCTCAACGCCTCCGCGGCCCGAAGACCACCCATTGAGGCGCCGACGATGACTACCGGCTTTGTCATGGTTTGTTATTCGACGATGCGAATTGCCTGCATTGGGCAAACGTCGATCGCGGCCTCAATGTTGGCGCGTTCGCTGTCGTCTGCCTCGGCAGTGTATTCGAGCTTGTCGTCGCTGTTTAGACGAAAGATGTCAGGTGCTTCAAAAACGCACTGTCCGTAGTGCTGGCACTTGACCATGTCGACGTCAACTTTGATTGTCATTTATTTCTCCTC
>CAILJO010000011.1 GCA_903834635.1 uncultured Micrococcales bacterium
CAAATCGGTGTCGCCTCGTCTTGGAACGAAGTAACCCCTTGCAACCTTTCGCTCGACCGCCTGGCCGACGCGGCAAAGCAGGGCGTTCACGCCGCCAAGGGTTATCCACTTGAGTTCGGCACCATCTCGGTTTCTGACGGCATCTCGATGGGCCACGAGGGCATGCACTTTTCACTCGTTTCGCGCGAGGTAATCGCCGACTCGGTCGAAACCGTTATGCAGGCTGAGCGCCTAGACGGATCGGTTTTGTTGGCCGGTTGCGACAAGTCGCTTCCTGGCATGTTGATGGCAGCTGCTCGTCTAGATCTTGCGTCAGTGTTCTTGTATGCCGGATCCATCGCACCAGGATGGGTAAAGCTGACCGACGGTACCGAAAAAGAAGTGACCATCATCGACGCCTTCGAGGCGGTCGGCGCCTGCAAGGCGGGCACCATGTCGCTCGAAGACCTTGACCGCATCGAACGCGCAATCTGCCCGGGCGAAGGTGCCTGTGGTGGCATGTACACCGCAAACACCATGGCTTCGGCAGCCGAGGCGCTTGGCATGAGCCTTCCTGGATCGGCATCGCCTCCGTCGGCTGACCGTCGCCGCGACGCTTGGGCTCACCGCTCGGGCGAGGCGGTCGTGAACCTGATTTCTAAGGGCATTACCGCTCGTCAAATCTTGACCAAGAAAGCATTCGAAAACGCCATCGCCGTGACCATGGCATTTGGTGGTTCGACCAACGCCGTACTTCACCTGCTGGCAATCGCTCGTGAAGCCGAGGTTGACCTGACCCTTGATGACTTCAACCGCATCGCCGACAAGGTACCTCACCTAGGCGACCTAAAGCCTTTTGGTCGTTACGTTATGAACGATGTCGACCGCGTCGGAGGCGTGCCTGTTCTTATGAAGGCACTGCTCGATGCAGGTCTGATTCACGGCGATGCCTTGACTGTGACAGGCAAGACCGTTGCCGAAAACCTGGCTGGCATCAACCCACCAGACCCAGACGGCAAGATCATCCGCGCTCTAAACAACCCGATTCACAAGACCGGTGGAATCAACATTCTCAAAGGAAGCCTGGCTCCAGACGGCGCAGTGGTAAAGACCGCGGGCTTTGACTTAGAGACTTTCACTGGCCCAGCTCGCGTTTTCGAGCGCGAGGCAGCAGCAATGCAGGCGCTCACCGACGGCAACATTAAGTCGGGCGACGTGGTCGTTATTCGCTACGAAGGACCAAAGGGCGGCCCTGGAATGCGCGAGATGCTAGCCATCACCAGCGCGATCAAGGGTGCGGGACTGGGCAAGGATGTTCTACTATTGACAGACGGACGATTCTCAGGCGGCACAACCGGCCTTTGCATCGGACACATCGCACCAGAGGCCACCGACGGTGGACCAATTGCTCTGGTGCGCGATGGAGACTTGATTCGAGTCGATATCGCAGCTCGTTCGCTCGAACTACTCGTTGAGCCAGAAGAGTTGGAAGCCCGCAAAGCAGACTGGGCTCCACTGCCACCGCGTTACACGCGTGGTGTTCTCGCGAAATATTCAAAGCTCGTGCACTCAGCTTCTGAGGGTGCGTACTGCGGCTAATTCGCTCTCAACTTTTTCAACTCGCTAACGAGGATGTATTCACATGGCAAATGAGGTTCTAACCGGAGCACAGGCTATCGTTCGTAGCCTCGAGCTGCTCGGTGTCGACACCATCTTTGGTCTGCCTGGCGGCGCGATTCTGCCGACCTACGACCCACTGATGGATTCGAAGAAAATCCGACACATTTTGGTTCGCCACGAGCAGGGTGCTGGTCACGCTGCTGAGGGTTATGCATCGGCCACGGGTCGTCTAGGCGTTTGCATCGCCACCTCGGGTCCTGGCGCAACAAACCTGGTCACCGCAATCGCTGACGCACACATGGACTCGGTTCCACTCTTGGCCATCACCGGCCAGGTTGGCTCGACCCTCATCGGCACCGACGCTTTCCAGGAGGCCGACATCGTTGGCATCACCATGCCAATCACCAAGCACTCGTTCTTGGTTCGTCGCCCTGAAGATGTTCCAGCTGCGATTGCAGCTGCCGTCACCATTGCAACCACCGGTCGTCCAGGCCCTGTCTTGGTTGACGTCACCAAAGACGCTCAGGTCAAGACCGCGGAGTTTGTTTGGCCACCAAAGGTTGACCTGCCTGGCTACAAACCGGTCACCAAGCCTCACGGCAAGCAGATTCAGGCTGCTGCTCAGATGATCCTTCAGTCTCAGAAGCCGATTCTTTATGTTGGTGGCGGTGTCATTCGTGCCGGCGCTCACAAAGAACTTCTGAAGCTTGCCGAGTTGATCAACGCACCGGTGACCACCACTCTGATGGCTCGCGGAGCTTTTCCTGATTCTCACCACCAGCACCTAGGCATGCCTGGAATGCACGGCACTGTTCCAGCGGTGACCGGTTTGCAAAAGGCCGATCTTTTGATCACCCTCGGTGCCCGCTTCGATGACCGTGTCACCGGCGACGTGAAGTCTTTTGCGCCTGGCGCAAAGGTAATCCACGTTGACATCGACCCAGCCGAAATCGGCAAGATTCGCTTCGCCGATGTTCCAATCGTTGGAGACGCTCGCGAGGTCATCAGCGAACTGAACGACGAACTGACGGGTTTGCTCAAGGGCAAGAAGCCAGAACTTGCCGAATGGTGGAAGTTCTTGAACGGGCTCAAAGAGCGCTACCCGCTGGGTTACACGCCGCACGAAGATGGCAAGCTCGACCCGCAATACGTCATCAAGCGCATTGGTGAAATCAGCGGACCAGAAGCTATCTATGCCGCAGGTGTTGGCCAACACCAGATGTGGTCTGCTCAGTTCATTAGCTACGAGCGCCCAAACTCTTGGTTGAACTCGGGCGGCGCAGGAACCATGGGTTATTCGGTTCCGGCTGCGATGGGTGCCAAGGTTGGTCAGCCAGAGCGTTTGGTCTGGGCGATCGATGGCGATGGCTGTTTCCAGATGACCAACCAAGAGTTGGCCACCTGCACCATCAACAACAGTCCAATCAAGGTCGCGATCATCAACAACTCCTCGTTGGGCATGGTTCGTCAGTGGCAGACGCTGTTCTATGACAAGCGCTACTCAAACACCGACCTTCACACGGGCACCGACTCGATGATGGTTCCTGACTTCGTCAAGCTAGCCGAGGCTTATGGCTGCCTGGGCATCCGAGTTGAAAAAGAAGAAGAGATTGACGCCGCAATCAAGTTGGCAATCGAAACCAACGACCGCCCCGTGGTCATCGACTTTATCGTCGGTCGCGATGCGATGGTTTGGCCGATGGTCGCATCTGGGCTTTCAAACGACGAGGTTCAGTACGCCCGCGATGCCGCACCGGTCTGGGATGGTGAGGAGTAGATCATGTCAAAGCACGTTCTTTCGCTTCTAGTAGAAGACACCCCAGGTCTGCTAACCCGCGTGGCCGGTTTGTTTGCGCGTCGCGGATTCAACATTGAGTCGCTCGCCGTTGGTCAGTCAGAACTCGAGGGGCTTAGCCGCATCACCGTTGTTATCAACGTCGATGGCGCGCCGCTCGAGCAGGTGACCAAGCAGCTAAACAAGCTGATCAACGTCATCAAAATCGTTGAGCTAGAACCAGACTCGGTTCAGCGCGACCACATGCTAATCAAGGTCAAGACCGATGCGTCTACTCGCTCTCAGGTTCTTGAGGCAGTAACCTTGTTTAGAGCTCGCGTCATCGATGTCGTGAGCGACGCAGTGATTATCGAAGTGACTGGCGACACCAGCAAGTGCGCGGCCTTCATCAAGATTCTCGAACCTTTCGGCATCAAAGAAATCGTTCAGTCCGGTGTTCTAGCAATGGGACGCGGATCAAAGTCGATGACCGAAAAAGTAGTCAAATAAAAACTTCGGGTCGTCGTCGCCCCGTTTGCAGTTGCAAATCAAAACAAGGAGAAACACAAAGTGGCAGAAATCTTTTATGACAAGGATGCAGACCTCGCGCTAATCCAGGGCAAGAAGGTAGCCGTAATCGGTTATGGCTCGCAGGGTCACGCACACTCACTAAACCTCAAGGACTCGGGCGTCGATGTCGTTGTCGGTCTTCAGCCAGGCTCAAAGAGCAAGGCAGTTGCCGAGGAGCAGGGGCTTAAGGTCCTTACCCCAGCAGAGGCTGCGGCTTGGGCTGATGTCATCATGATCTTGACTCCAGACCCAGCACAGCGCCACGTCTATGCTGCCGACATCGAGCCAAACCTAACCGCTGGCAAGGCACTTG
>CAILJO010000012.1 GCA_903834635.1 uncultured Micrococcales bacterium
GCTGATACGCCCGACCGCATCGACGATTTGATTGGTCGAATTATTGAGATTGTCGATTCGCACCGCGGGGAGCTTCGCCCGATCAAGACTGCTGCAGCATTTTCGATTGCGCCTGAGGTTGTTGTGACTCCTCGCGAGGCGTTCTTCAGCGCCTATGAAGTTGTGCCGGCAAGCGAGGCCGTTGGTCGAGTTTCGGTTGAAATGATTTGCCCTTATCCTCCCGGCGTTCCGGTGTTGTCACCGGGGGAGCGCATCACCGAGGCCGCTTTGAATGCTTTGTTTGAAGCGCGCGATGCAGGAACACGCATTGCCTATGTGGCTGACTCGACTCTTGCCACACTGAAGGTTATGCCCCTCTAGCTGTAAACGTTTTTGCGCCAGCCAACTTTATAAACGTAAATGACAATGTGCATTAGTTGGTATTCGATGATCACTCGAATGTCGCCAATTCGAAGTCGATGAAAGCCGGCGTATTCTCCAGCAAGAGGCTTGGTTGCCCGCTGTGGTTGTTCCATTGCGGCTAACCAGAGAATTTTGTCGTCTATTCGACTTCTCAAATCCTTATTTTGGCGGGAAAGAAATTCCAGGCTTTCGGGGCTAAGTGTTACTTGCCAAATCACGTTTGTCTAGTTCTTTCATGCTCTCTACCCAATCGAGTGCTTCAAGCTGTTCGCCATTCGCGCGACGTTTAATGAGCTCTCTTGCAGCCTCTTGAGCCCAAAGTTCGTCTTCAAGATCATCAATGGCCTCGACCAGCAACTTCTTGATGAAGTAAGTCTTGGTGCGTCCAGTCTTTTGGGCGAGCGCAGTGATTCGAGCGTTCAACTCGTCATCGATTCGCAGCGTTAACATAGCCATTAGTCTCTCCTGTATTACATGTAATACACCTAGGCTAAATCGAATCTGTGGATAAAACAAGAGGCCACCCTTTCGGATGGCCTCTTGGTTCTGAAGGGGGGTTAGTTCTCTTTGAGAAACTTTGCCAGCGCTGTTGCGCGGTCTGGGTTGCCGGCGATCAGATAGGTCTGCATCGCTTTGGCGCGTGCGTTCTTGGCCTTTACCTTTTCGCCCGCTGCGTCAAGCAGAATCGCCTGCGCCTCAAGGCTTTGCGCCTGCACTGCATCGTTGACGAACGGTGACTTGCTCGCCTTGATTAGATCAACATAGCTTTGCGCTGCCTCGGCGTTGCCAGCGACGGCAAAGTGAAGCGCGAGCTCAGATGCTGAGAACCAGTACTCCTGGTGCTTCTCATTGAATGGGTCACTGGTGATCTTCTGCAGCAGGGCTTCGCGGTCGCCAAGGCGTTCCATGATTTCGTAGCAGGCGGCGAGTAGGTAGGTCATCTCAATGACCAACGACTTGACTCCCAGCGACTCAGCGCGCTTGAGTGCCTCGGCCGCGGTCTGCTCACAGTCGAGCATGTTTGGCACGAAGAAATACATGCGAGCCTGGGCGGCGAGTGCTTCTGCTACTTCCACTTTGAGATCCTTTTGTTTTAGAACCGGAACAACCTTGTTCAGAAGCTTCATCGCTTCTTCACCGCGACCCATCCCCGCCAGCGCAGTTGCAAGCTCAAGGTCGGTGCGCACCTTGTGCTTGATGCGCTTGCCGAAATCTGGGCGTGCTTTCATCTCTTCGATGATCTTGTGAGCCTCGGCGAACTGCCCCATCTTGTTCTTGGCTCGCGCCATCAAGAATTGGGCCTTGTCCATTTCACGAGTATTGTCGTTGTAATCGGCCAGGTGATAGGCCTCTTTTGCCTTTTCGAACGACATGTTCAGATCGCCGGCGTGAAGCATGGCGTTGGCCAACTCGTTGTCAGAGGTTGCAACCATCCATTCGAATCCATACTTCTCGAATTCGACAGCGGCGTCGCCGGCGTATTGCTGAGCTTCTTCGTCGCGACCCATCTTGCGCAAGAGGCGGGCGAGCTGAGTCTTGATATAGCCGGCGTTGCGATAGTCGCTCTCATCGGCCAGGTGCACTGCAGAAAGGTAGCAACCTAGAGCCTCGTCATAGTTGCGCAAGCGACGCTCCATGTTTCCACATGAGAACAGTGCGTCGATTTCGAGTTCGCTGTTGAACCCCTCGCGAGCGTCCTTAAGAGCAAACTGATATGCCTGCAATGCCTTGGCGTAGTGCTTGTTTGCGCCGTGCAACCAGCCCAGGTTCATGCGTGCCTGAGCAGCGCTGACAAAGTCCTTGTTGCTTTCGCGCAGTTCAGCTGCCGACTCCATAAGGATGATCGCCTCGCTCGAGTTGCCCTTCTCGTAGCACTTGCGAGCCTTGGTTTCGATGGCCTCAGCGCGAATCGAAAGGTCGGGGGATTTCAGCGCTTCTTCGAGTTTCTCTTCAGCGTTTTCGTCTTCAAAATCTTCAAAATCACTCATAAATTATCGTCTCCTACGCTGAAGGGAATTGGGTTGGAAGA
>CAILJO010000013.1 GCA_903834635.1 uncultured Micrococcales bacterium
AGCGACAACAGTGGCGGCTGCGCGGTCTAGATCGGCGTCGGCAAAAACCAGCACAGGAGCTTTGCCACCCAGTTCGAGGTGAACGCGCTTGACGTCTGATGCTGCGCTCTTGGCAACTTCCATTCCAGCTCGCACCGAACCGGTGATGGCGACCATCTGTGGGGTTGGGTGCTCGACCAACGCGCGACCGGTGGTTCGGTCACCGGTAACCACGTTGAAAACTCCCTTTGGCAAAAACTCTGCGGCAATCTCAGCCAAAAGCAGAGTCGATGCAGGAGTGGTGTCTGAAGGCTTGAGAACGATGGTGTTACCTGCTGCCAAAGCTGGCGCAAACTTCCAGGTAGCCATGTTCAGCGGGTAGTTCCAAGGGGTTACTTGACCGATTACACCGATTGGTTCGCGGCGAATCGACGAAGTGTGCGATGAAGAGTACTCGGCGGTGGCACGTCCTTCAAGGTTGCGTGCCGCGCCTGCGAAGAAGCGAATCTGGTCTACCGAAACCAAGACTTCATAGTCGACCAGGGTTGAGCGCGGCTTGCCGGTGTTTTCGCTTTCGGCATCGGCCATTTCCTCGGCACGCGCCTCTAGAGCGTCTGCGATGCGGAACAGAGCAAGTTGACGATCTTTGGGAGTTGTGTTGCTCCAAACATCGAATGCCGAAGAAGCTACTTTGTAGGCGTTGTCGATGTCTGCCTCATTCGAGACAGGCGAGGTGGCGTAAACCTCACCATTTGACGGGTTGATGATGTCGAGCGTCTCGCCGCCTTTGGCGTCGACGAACTCTCCATTTACAAAGTTCTGCAACTTGCGAACTGACATGAAATGACTCCTCTTTGAGTGAAGCAAACTCGTTTGAACACAAACGGCTTTGGCTGCTTTAAGCGTAGTAGAAATAGCGCCTGCAAGCATCCTAGTGACGATTTCGGCACTAAAAAGTGCGAAAAAGATAACAATCAGTGGATTTTTTGCCATTTTGGTGCTGATTTGAAACCTGAATGCCCAAAATGCTGGCAGAATCGAATCATGAGCAAAGTGGCCAAAGCCAAAGCTAGCCCCCTCGATGAGGTGGCCAAGTCGATCATTCAGCAACTGCAGATCGATGGGCGTAGGTCCTACTCCGAAATCGGAAAAGCGATTGGCCTTTCTGAAGCTGCCGTTCGTCAGCGAGTGCAGAAGCTGACCGACTCGGGCGTTATGCAGGTGGTTGCGGTTACCGACCCGTTGCAGATGGGCTTCAACCGCCAGGCCATGATTGGCATTCGCACCAACGGAGACAGTCGCTCGCTGGTTCAGCTGCTAACCGAGATGCCCGAAGTTGATTACGTGGTGCTCACTGCAGGAAGTTTTGACATTTTGGTTGAGGTGGTTTGTGAGAACGATGACGAACTCATCGAACTGCTTCACTCAAAGATCCGGACGCTGCCCGGCGTAGTAGAGACAGAGACATTCGTCTATCTCAAGCTACACAAGCAGCTCTATAACTGGGGAACGCGATGATGCACCCCAGAATCAAACAAAGTAAAGAGTGATATTCAATGGCAATCCAGGAAAGCAGAGGAAGCAAGCTGGGCAAGAACCTCAAGAAGGTTCTGAGTCGCAAGACTCCAGCGGCGCCGGCCAAAGCCAGCACTGAACGCCCTACCCCGATTCAAGATGCGCGCAAAGCGGGTCTTGAGCCAACCACAAAAATGCTGGAGCACGCAGCAAGACAAAACGTCTTCATGCACTTCACGCGCCACAGCCAGTTTGACTCGGGACCAATACCGATCATCACCAAAGCTGAAGGTCATCACTTTTGGGACCAAAACGGCAAAAAGTATTTCGACGGAATCTCTTCACTGTTCTCGGTGAACATCGGTCACGGTCGTGAACGCCTTGCTGAGGCCGCCGCGAAGCAGATGAAGCAGCTCGACTATTTTCCAATTTGGTCGAACCTTCACGCTCCTGCGATCGAGCTTTCGGAGCGCGTGCTTTCGTATGCACCAAAGTCACTGAGCCGCGTGTTCTACACGACGGGTGGTGGCGAAGCCAATGAAACCGCCTGGAAGCTAGCCAAGCAGTACTTCAAGATGACTGGCAAGCCTCTAAAGCACAAGGTGATTTCGCGCATGACTGCCTATCACGGCACTTCACACGGAGCCCTATCGCTCACCGGTATCGCATCGATGAAGAAGCAGTTTGAGCCATTGGTTCCAAGCACTTTCCGAGTGCCTAACACCAACTGGTACCGCGCTCAAGATGACTTCGCCAACGAAGAAGAGTTCGCAATGTGGGCTGCAAACCGAGTTGAAGAAATGATCCTGTTTGAAGACCCAGACACCGTCGCGGCCTTTATCCTTGAGCCAGTCCAGAACTCGGGTGGTTGCTTCACAGCACCAAAGTCTTACTTCAAGCGCGTTCGCGAGATCTGTGACAAGTACGACGTTCTGATCATCGCCGACGAGACAATCGACGGTTTCGGTCGCATCGGAACCATGTTTGCTTCAGAACTCTACGAGTTTGAGCCAGACATGTTGGTCTGTGCCAAGGGAATCACCTCGGCCTACCAGCCTCTCGGTGCACTGTTGCTAAGCGAGAAACTGTTTGAGCCGTTCAAGAAGGGCACCGCGATTTTCCCTCACGGTTACACCTTCGCCGGTCACCCAGTTGCTTGTGCGGTTGCTCTAGAAAACCTCAACATCTTTGAAGAGGAAGACTTGGTTGGCAACGTTCGACGCAACGCGCCGGCATTCAAGTCGACCCTAGACAAACTGAAGGACCTGCCTATTGTTGGCGATGTTCGCGGTGAGGGTTACTTCTATGCCATCGAGTTGGTCAAGGACAAAACCACTCGCGAGACCTTCAACGACGCCGAGTCAGAGAAGCTGCTTCGTGGGTTCTTGTCTACCGACCTGTACAACGCCGGTCTCTACTGCCGCTCGGATGACCGTGGAGACCCTGTAGTGCAGTTGGCTCCGCCTCTGACCATTGGTCAGACCGAGTTCGACTGGCTCGAGCAGACCCTGCGTTCCTCTTTGTCGAAGGCTTGGGACCTGTTCTAAAGATTCAACACGGATGCCCCGGCAGACCTCACGGTTTGTCGGGGTCTTCGTTTATGCACAGCTTCGAATTGCCGGTTTGTTGGCCCATCTGTGGCAGTAATCTAGGCTCATGAACGTTCCAGATTTTGATTCCTGCACCTCATTTGACAGCCCTGTCGGCAACGTGAATCTCTATGCAAAAAACGACAAGGTTGTCTTTTTGACAATGGCCGACACCGCCGTTGACGACTG
>CAILJO010000014.1 GCA_903834635.1 uncultured Micrococcales bacterium
ACCCAAGACATCGAAGCGATCACCCCGCAGACTCTGATCAACCTGCGTCCAGTCGTTTCAGCTATCAAGGAGTTCTTCGGAGCATCTCAGCTGTCACAGTTCATGGACCAGAACAACCCTCTTGCTGGCTTGGCCCACAAGCGTCGTCTGTCGGCCCTAGGCCCAGGCGGTATCGCTCGTGAGCGCGCCCAGATGGAAGTTCGTGACGTTCACCCTTCTCACTACGGCCGCATGTGTCCTGTTGAGACCCCTGAAGGTCCGAACATTGGTCTGATCGGTTCGCTGACTGCCTATGCTCGCATCAACACCTTCGGCTTCATCGAGACCCCATACAACAAGGTTGTCAATGGCAAGATCTCGGGCAAGATCGAATACCTCGATGCCGCTGCCGAAGCTGGCCGCGTTATCGGTGGTGCAGATGTTCCGCTAAACGCCGACAAGACTTTCAAGAACAAGAAGGTTTTCGCTCGCTTCAACGGTGACGTTGTCGAAGTTGACGCAGACATCGTTGAATACATCGACATCTCGCCTCGTCAGCTCGCCTCGGTCAGCACCTCGCTGATTCCGTTCCTCGAGCACGACGACTCCTCACGTGCACTGATGGGTGCCAACATGCAGCGCCAGGCAGTTCCACTGCTAAAGAGCGACTCGCCATTCGTTGGTACCGGTATGGAGCGCGTAGCTGCAATCGACTCTGGCGCTGTTGTCGTCAACGAGACCGATGGCGTTGTCGAAGAAGTTTCGGCAGACCAGATCGTGATCGCACAAGACAAGGGCGGCACCAAGACCTACAACCTGCGCAAGTTTGAGCGCAGCAACCAGGGCACCGCGATCAACCAGCGCGTTATCGTCGATGCCGGTCAGGTCGTCAAGGCTGGCGAAGTTCTCGCCGATGGTCCAAGCACCGACAACGGTGAACTTGCCCTCGGAAAGAACCTGCTCGTGGCATTCATGCCATGGGAAGGCCACAACTTCGAAGACGCCATCATCCTTAGCCAGAACCTGGTCAAGGACGACACCTTGTCATCGATTCACATCGAAGAATACGAAGTCGACGCTCGCGACACCAAGCTCGGAAAAGAAGAGATCACGGCAGACCTGCCAAACGTCTCGACCGAAGCGTTGGCTCAGCTTGACGAGCGCGGCATCATTCGCATCGGTGCAGAGGTTCGCCCTGGCGACATCCTCGTCGGAAAGGTAACTCCTAAGGGAGAGACCGAACTGACCGCCGAAGAGCGCTTGCTGCGTGCCATCTTCAATGAGAAGAGCCGCGAAGTTCGCGACACCTCGCTAAAGGTTCCACACGGCGAGCAGGGCACCGTAATCGGCGTCAAGGTCTTCGACATCGAAGTTGGCGACGACGAGCTAGGCGCCGGTGTCAACCAGCGCGTAGTCGTTCACATCGCTCAGAAGCGCAAGATCACCGAAGGTGACAAGCTTGCTGGTCGTCACGGAAACAAGGGTGTTATCTCGAAGATTCTGCCTGTCGAAGACATGCCGTTCCTCGAAGATGGAACCCCTGTTGACGTCGTACTCAACCCGCTAGGTATCCCAGGTCGAATGAACTTCGGCCAGATTCTAGAAACCCACCTCGGATGGATTGCATCTCGTGGTTGGCAGGTTGCCGAAGGCGCCAAGTGGGCCGAGAACCTTGCCGAGTCAATGCACGAAGGTGCAGCCGGAACCAAGGTTGCCACCCCGATCTTCGACGGTGCATCTAAGGATGAAATCGTTGGTCTGTTGGAGAGCACCGTTCCTAGCGAATGGGAAATCGCCAACAAGAAGAAGAACGGTCGTCTGATTGACGGCACCGGAAAGGCTCGTCTGTTCGACGGTCGTTCAGGTGAACCATTCCCAGCTCCGATCTCGGTTGGCTACATGTACGTGCTGAAACTGCACCACCTTGTAGACGACAAGATCCACGCTCGTTCAACCGGTCCTTACAGCATGATCACCCAGCAGCCGCTCGGTGGTAAGGCTCAGTTCGGTGGGCAGCGCTTCGGTGAAATGGAAGTTTGGGCACTGCAGGCTTATGGCGCAGCGCACACTCTCCAAGAGCTTCTGACCATCAAGTCAGACGACATTCAGGGTCGCATCAAGACCTACGAAGCAATCGTGAAGGGCGAGAACATCCAGGCTCCTGGTATTCCAGAGTCGTTCCGCGTACTCGCAAAAGAAATGCAGTCACTTGCACTGAACGTTGAGGTTCTCAACGCCAAGGGCGAGACTGTGACGCTCAAGGAAGAAGAGTGGAGCGATGCAGACCGCGCGTCTGAAGAGCTCGGCATCAACCTTTCTAAGAATGAGTCGCTCGCAGCCGAGACCGATTTCACCACCTTCTAAGACGATCAAGATTTAGGTAAAGAGGACAAAAATGGAAGTTGAAGCATTCGACGCCCTACGAGTTGGTCTAGCCACCTCGGATGACATCCGTTCATGGTCAAATGGCGAAGTAAAAAAGCCAGAGACCATTAACTACCGCACCCTGAAGCCTGAAAAGGACGGACTCTTCTGCGAGAAGATCTTCGGCCCTACAAAGGACTGGGAATGTGCCTGTGGCAAGTACAAGCGTGTGCGCTACAAGGGCATCGTGTGTGAGCGCTGTGGCGTTGAGGTCACCAAGTCGTCTGTGCGCCGTGAGCGCATGGGTCACATTGAGCTCGCCGCTCCAGTAACCCACATCTGGTACTTCAAGGGTGTTCCTAGCCGCCTGGGCTACCTGCTCAACATGGCTCCAAAGGACCTTGAGAAGATCATCTACTTCGCTGCCTACCGAATCATGAAGGTGCACGAGGCCGACAAGAAGGCCGACGCCGGACTGATCAAGGAAGACTACCTAGGTCGTGTCACCAGCCTGTTGAACCAGCGCCACGAAGAAATCGTTGCAGTTGCTGGCTCAGAGGTTGAGGCTCTAGAAGGCCACGGTCTAACCCTGTCTCCTGCGGCCAACATCTGGGAAGCCCCACAGTGGGTTGA
>CAILJO010000015.1 GCA_903834635.1 uncultured Micrococcales bacterium
AGTCAAAGAACCATCAGGATTCACCCAAGTAGTCGAATCAGCGCGAAGCTCGTCACCCACCAAAACACGATGACCACGCAAACTAGCCTGCACCCGAGCAGACAACAAATCAGCAGCCTCAAAAGGCGCAACCGGCCCCAACTCTGTAGCAAAAACAGGAACAAACCCCGAAACAACCAAAGAAACAGCAGCCAATACCGCTACAAAAAAACCACCCAAACGCTTCAAACCCAAACCCCCAAAAAGTCGTTACCCAAACACTAACAGGCAGCAGAGACAGCAGCGAGGCTAATTTATATAATTGAGCAGCAGGTCGGGGTGGTCGGCAAAGATGCCGTCGGCGCCAGTGTTGACGAAGTGTTGAAAGTATTCTTCGGGCGAATAGAGCGCCTCTTCAGCGCGAGCCGTCCAGGTGAAAACACTGAAACCGAGTGCGTGCGCTCTCTGCACCAAACCGTTGGGCGAACCAAAATCCACCTGCGAGAAGGCAGGTTTCTGCCCCACCAGAAGGTCGATGTCAAACGACAGCCCATGCACCTTGCCAACGAGCGAGTTCAAAAACTCATCGGGCACATAACGAGACTTGCCTGGCAGGTGATCGCGATCGATCAAGAAAACGTACTGCCCGATGTCACCCAAGATGTCTCGTGCGCGCAGCAGCACATCCAAGTTGAAAGCCTCAAAAATAAACCGGATGCCCCGCTCGCGCCAACCGCAGGCATCGATTTCGGCCTTGAAAAGTTCGAGCAGTGGAATGCCGATGGACTCAAAATAGGCGCCGTGCTTGAGCTCGAGAATCACGGTTCGATTGCCCAACATCGGCGAAGCCAGCAACTCGGCCAGAGTCGGAACCTCGAAGTGCCCATCGAACTTGGCCGAACCTGGGCGCCAGTCTGGCAGGCGCTCGATGGCGCGAAGAGTCTTGATTTCGGCAAGCGTGAAGTCTTCGCTGAACCAGTCTTGAACCGAGATTCCATCGAGATAGCCAGGCCGGCGACGGTCGGCAAACTCGGGGCGCGTCGCGACATCGGTGGTGCCAGAAAGCGCATTTTCGTGTCGAAGAATCAGCTTGTGATCTTTGGTTGGCACGATGTCACACTCGATCGCGTCGACACCTTGCTCATAGGCAAGAGCGAAAGACTCGAGGGTGTTCTCGGGGCGATAGGCACTGGCACCGCGGTGACCAAAAACTTTAGGATTCACGCTCATCAGCCTAGGCGAACCAACTTAACGGTTGGTTACTCCCACTCGATGGTGCCGGGTGGCTTTGAGGTCACGTCGAGCACAACTCGGTTTACTCCATCGACCTCGTTGGTGATGCGGTTCGAAATCTTGGCGAGCAGGTCGTAAGGCAGGCGGGTCCAGTCGGCAGTCATCGCGTCTTCAGATGAAACCGGACGCAAGACAATCGGGTGGCCATAGGTGCGGCCATCGCCCTGAACGCCGACCGAACGAACATCGGCCAGCAAGACCACAGGGCACTGCCAGATTTCACCATCGAGCCCGGCAGCGGTTAGCTCGGCGCGCACGATGGCGTCTGCCTTGCGAAGAAGGTCGAGGCGCTCTTTGTTGACTTCGCCGACGATGCGAATGCCGAGGCCTGGGCCAGGGAACGGCTGGCGCTGAACAATTTCGTGAGGCAAACCAAGCTCGGCACCAATGGCGCGAACCTCATCTTTGAAGAGTGCACGCAGTGGCTCAACTAGCTCAAACTGAAGGTCATCTGGCAGACCGCCCACGTTGTGGTGGCTCTTGATTCCAGCGGTAGCACCACCGCCAGACTCGACAACGTCTGGATACAGCGTGCCCTGAACCAAGAACTTGATCGGGCGGTTGTCGGCCTTCGACTCCTCGATGAGGCGCGCCTGAGCTTCTTCGAACGTGCGAATGAACTCGCGGCCGATAATCTTGCGCTTCGTTTCGGGGTCGCTGACACCGGCGAGGGCATCCAAGAATTTTTGTTCCGCATCGACAACAACCAGGCGAATACCAGTGGCCGCAACATAGTCACGCTCGACCTGCTCGGCTTCGTCTTGGCGCAACAGGCCGTGGTTCACAAACACGCAAACCAGCTGGTCGCCAACAGCCTTGTGCACCAGAGCAGCCGCAACAGCCGAATCGACTCCACCAGACAAACCGCAAATCACGCGGTCGTTGCCAACCTGCGCGCGAATCTTTTCGACCTGCTCAGCAATAACGTTGCCCGAGTTCCAAGTCGCCGGAATCCCCGCGGCGTTGTGCAAGAAGTTCTCGAGAACCTTCTGACCAAACTGCGAGTGCTTGACTTCTGGGTGCCACTGCACGCCATAGATCTTGCGCTGCGGGTTGGCAAAGGCAGCAACCGGCGTGATGTCGGTCGACGCCAAAACCTCAAAACCCTCAGGAGCCTGCATCACCTGGTCGCCGTGACTCATCCAGCAAATCTGGTTCTCAGGTTGGTCTCCCAAGATGCCGCCGGCGGCACTCACCTTGAGCTCGGTCGCGCCGTATTCCTTAATGCCCGAGCGGTCCACGCGACCGCCCAAAAGGTTGGCCAGCGTCTGAAAGCCATAGCAAATACCGAGCACCGGAATACCGAGCTCAAGAATCGCAGGGTCGAGTTGCGGCGAGCCATCCTCGTAGACAGACGAAGGACCACCAGACAAAATGATGGCCGCAGGGTTCTTGGCGCGAACCTCGTCAGCGGTGATGTTGTGGTGAACGATCTCGCTATAAACGTTTGCCTCGCGAACGCGGCGAGCGATCAACTGCGCGTACTGCGCACCAAAGTCGACAACGAGAACAGGCTGATTAATTGGTCTCTCCCTTGGCAAGGCGGCTGAAGCGACGCTCGGTGAAGAATGACAAGAACGGCACGACGCCACCCAAAGCAATCAGAACGAAGCGGCCGAAAGACCAACGGGTCTCGGTCCACAGTCTGAAGTCGGTATAGAGGTAGAAAACGTAGAGCCAACCGTGAACGATTAGCGAAATCATAGTCAGGTCAAGGCCGCTTGTTGGCAGGCCGACCTTGAAGCCCTGTGCGTCGATCGAATAAGAGGCAAGCGACAAGAAGCCGTCTGGGCCAAACGCCCAAAGCTCGTGCTGCGTCGCCAGACGAATGGTGAATAGCACCGTGATCAGCAGCAGAAACACACCAGTGATTCGAGAAGCCACGGTGAACAGCCTTATTGTCAAGGGCTTGATTGGGGTGTTGGGCATGCCTCTAGTTTAACAGTCGATGTTCTTCGCCCGAGTCGACCGACAAGATGATTCTTGAGCTAACTCAAGAAGAAAAACTATGAGTGTCGGACAACCAAAATGTTTCCAGTGGAACTTCCTTCACTTGTAGTAGGGTGACAGTATTCAGTTGGGGGTTTACAAAATGCGTCGCTTTCTCATTTTCGCCGTTGCGGCGCTTGCTCTTTTTTCAAGCTTTGGCTCTAGCGTTGCGGACGCAGTCGAGAATAGTGGAAGTGATAAAGAGTTCGAATGGCTGTCGCCCCAAGGTGACGGCGGTGTGCTGGTCAGGCGTGATCATCTTCCGCCTGTGAAAGTGGACACAGATCGGGGAGCGATCGTTCCTTCAGCTCATGACAAAAACTCTTTCAGAGTAGTCAAGTATTCAAAATTTGAGTCTGGGGCGATAGCGGTTTCAATAACGCCTAGCGATGTTCATCTAGAGCTCTCACCGTCGTTAGCATCATTCAAACCGAATGTATTTTTGGATGACCAGCTCGTGTCAGTCAGTAATGGCGTAGCGGCTGCTAATTTCTCCTTGCGAGGCAAACATAGGCACGAGATTCGGGTGGAAGATGAACAAGACATTTCAACTCCCTCCGAACCGGATAAGCATCATTTCGACAGCTTGCTCGTGACGCTGGAAGCTCCAAGCTCAACTGCACTAAGTCCGACGACACTCTCATTAGCAACTGGAGCCTCCTCCTTTCCGACCGCGACCAATTTGAGATATCAAACCTTCATACCAGATTCGTCAGTTATTGCGCCATCAACGCTATGTTTGGGGGTTCCCCCAGTATCAAGCCCCTATTCCGTTTGGCTCTTCGACGGAAACAATCGCGGCTTTTTGCCAAACACCTCAAACAACAAAACGCTGGTTTCGGTGAATGTTGACTGGCAAGCGAATTTTGTTACTGGCTCGACTCAGGTAGGTAAAACAACTCTGAGAGGCATTGCGCCATTTTATGAGACCGTATATGTGGCTCAGGCTGACAAGAATTTGATGTCCTGGGCTGCTTATGGGCCAGTTACAAATACCATCACCGTAAACATGCACACGGAAGCCGCCAACCCCTTCTGCCCCGGTATAAGACCAATATATGCAAACGTCACGGGCTTCGTGAACATCGATGGCGGCTACTCTTTCTCGGGCACCTTCCGTCAAGTGCCGAATCACGAGTTCTATGTGAAAAGTTCGCTGGATTCCTCATGGAGAACTATTTTTCGTGCCGATAACAGTGGATTCGGTTGCCTGACCCCAATAGTGGACTTTTGCAACGTTGCAGGTAACTGGACTCCCGGCACTTCCGTTTGGTACAAGTAATGAAGACAAAAAACTTAAGATACAGAGTCTACGAATGGGTGTTCTGGAATTTTCTAGGAGCCCGGCTCATAATGCTGCTCGAGCCAATCTCAATTTTCACTTGGTTCGCTTTTCCACTTTCAGGGTCTTGGGGAGTTTTCTGGGCGCAGCAGCCAATGTGGTTCTTCTACGTACAGGTTGTTCAGGGATTTCTGACTCTACTCGCGGATCGCAGCCGGAACCTAGCTTTGAAAATCCTGCTGCTAACACTCACGTTACCTGCGCTTCCGTGGCTCTCTTGGGTCACCGAAATAAATATTTATGGGCAGATTACTTTGACTTTTGAGTATCGGGTTTTCAATCAAATTTTCCTCGTGCTGCCCTACACACTTGTTCAACTCGGTTACGCATTTTTTATCCTGCGGAGATGGATCAAAGACAAGCGAAGCGGTAAAGCCGAACAACTAAATTCCTGAATCGGTTAATACTTCGCTGGCCTCATCTCTTGCGGCACGATCGCGCTCATCTTGAACCAAGCGCCACCAGAGGAACACGGCGAAGCCGGCAAAGAGAGTCCACTCAATGAAATAGAAGGCATTCAAGAGATTGAGCTGCGAGTCGGTCTTTTTGATGCCGATCTTGATTGGCTCGATCAGAGCGCTGGCACCCGACGACTGCATGATTACGAAACCCGCATAGGTCGCAATTGGTTTCTCGCTGACCACATTGATTAGCTGCGGTACGGCAACCGAATCAAAAGCGTTTGTGGTGCCCCAGGTCTCGCCCCCAACGCCTGTTGTAACGCTTGAACCCCCGACCTGCTTTAGGGCCTCTTCCGATGGCTCATAGCGACCAACTATTAGCATGAACGCCTTGTCGGTGTCAGGGCTGTGAGCCATCAACCCTTCGCAGGCCAACTTGGCACTCGCTGCATTTGGCGTGAAACCGTGAGCCAAGAACAGGTGCGCACCGAGCGTGTCGACCGAATCGGTCATCGCCCAGTAGCCCGCCTGAGTGTTGCCATCAGATTGCAACTGACGTCGGTTGGCAATCACGAAGCAGTGCTCGGTTTTGAGTTTTACGGCCAGGGACACCCGGCGGTCGGCCTGGTTAGTCATAAACGGTTGGCCGTGCGAGGTGATGTCGGTCAACGGTGTGACCACGTCTACGGTGGTTGGTTCGCTAGTGACACGGATGCTGCGCGAGAGCTGCCACTGACCGAGTGCCGCAAAAAGTGCAGCCGCAGCCAAAGCCAAAACGAGCGCACCAATCCACTTGGGTTTGGTGGCAACTCGCAAAAAGCTTGGGCGCAAATTAAGCCTCGTAAGGTGCTGCAACTACATCGACGCGCTGGAACTCTTTGAGGTCGCTGTAACCGGTGGTTGCCATGGCACGGCGAAGAGCGCCCATGAGGTTTGCGGTTCCATCGGCGCTAACCGATGGTCCCTGCAGAATCTGCTCAAGGGTGCCGCCGGTGCCAACATGCACGCGGTGACCACGAGGAAGCTCTGGGTGGAAAGCCTCTTGACCCCAGTGCCAACCCTGACCCGGTGCCTCAGCTGCTCGAGCCAAAACCGATCCGAGCATTACTGCGTCGGCGCCACAGGCGATTGCCTTGACGATGTCGCCCGATGAACCGAGACCGCCGTCGGCGATGACGTGAACATAGCGACCGCCGGACTCATCCATGTAGTCACGGCGAGCGCCTGCAACATCGGCAACTGCGGTAGCCATTGGTGCGTGAATTCCGAGCACACGACGAGTGGTCGATGCAGCTCCGCCACCAAAGCCAACCAGCACGCCGGCAGCACCGGTGCGCATCAGGTGCAGGGCTGCGGTATAGGTTGCTGCGCCACCGACGATGACAGGAACATCGAGCTCATAGATGAACTCTTTGAGGTTCAGCTCTTCGCGCTGCTTTGAAACGTGCTCAGCCGAAACGGTGGTGCCTCGAATGACAAAAAGGTCGACGCCTGCCGAGACCACGGTCTTGTGAAACTCTGCGGTGCGCTGAGGCGAGAGTGCACCGGCAACGGTCACGCCAGCGGCCCGAATCTGAGCCAAACGGTCACGAATCAACTCGGCTTTGATTGGCTCTGCATAAATCTGCTGCATGCGAGCGGTTGCTTGCTCGGGTGATAGCTTGGCGATTTCGTTTAGCTGCTGCGATGGGTCTTCATAGCGAGTCCAGAGACCTTCGAGGTCTAGAACACCAGGACCGCCGAGCTTGCCGATGGTAATGGCGGTCTCTGGTGAAACGACCGAGTCCATTGGGGCAGCCAAGACCGGCAGCTCAAACTTGTATGCGTCGATGTTCCAGGTCGTCGAGACATCTTGGGGGTCACGGGTGCGACGAGAAGGCACGATGGCGATATCGTCAAAAGCCCATGCTCGGGTGCCGCGCTTGCCGCGACCAATCTCTACTTCGCTCATTTGCGCTCCTAGCGGGTTCCGTAGTTTGGTGCTTCGGCAATCATTTGCACGTCGTGCGGGTGGCTCTCGCGCAGACCGGCTGCGGTGATGCGCACGAACTTGCCCTTTTCTTGTAGTTCGTCGATGGTCTCGGCGCCAACGTAGCCCATCGAGGCGCGAAGACCGCCGATGAGTTGGTGGGTGACCGATGCGACCGAACCGCGATAAGGAACACGACCTTCGATGCCCTCTGGCACAAGCTTGTCTTCGCGCAGAACATCATCTTGAAAGTAACGGTCTTTCGAATAGCTCTTGGCGTCGCCGCGTGACTGCATTGCGCCGAGTGATCCCATGCCGCGATAAGTCTTGAACTGCTTGCCACCAACGAAGGTGACTTCGCCCGGAGCCTCGTCGGTTCCGGCGAGCAGTGAACCCAACATCACCACGGATGCACCGGCGACCAGAGCCTTGGCGATATCGCCCGAGTACTGCAACCCACCGTCTGCGATAACCGGAACTCCGGCAGGCTTGCAGGCAAGCGATGCCTGATAGACGGCGGTAACCTGTGGCACACCGACACCCGCAACGACGCGGGTGGTGCAAATCGAACCTGGGCCAACGCCAACCTTGACCGCGTCGGCACCTGCGTCAACCAGCGCCTGAGCGCCTTCGCGGGTTGCGACGTTGCCGCCGATAATGTCAACGTTCTTGGCAAACGGTTCGGCCTTAAGGCGAGCAACCATTTCGGTTACTGCACGGTTGTGACCGTGAGCGGTGTCAACGATCAACACGTCAACCCCGGCTTCGATAAGCGACATTGAGCGCTCCCAAGCATCCTGGCCCACACCGACGGCAGCGGCGACCATCAGTCTGCCGGAGGCATCTTTGCTGGCCAGTGGATACTTTTCGCTCTTGTCAAAGTCTTTGACCGTGATCAAACCGCGCAGCTTGTTGTGCTCGTCAACCAGAGGCAGCTTCTCGATGCGGTGCTGGGCGAGCAGCGCGATTGCCTCGTCGGCGGTCGCACCAACGCGTGCAGTAATAAGAGGCATCGGGGTCATTACATCTTTAACCAAGGTGGTTGGGCGCTGAACTTCAAGCACAAAACGCATGTCGCGGTTGGTCACGATGCCAACCAGCACGCCGTTGTCGTCGATGACCGGCAGACCACTCACACGGTAGTGGCCGCAGAGGGCGTCAACTTCTTGGATGCTGGCGTAGGGAGTGGTGGTGACCGGGTTGGTGATCATGCCGGCCTCTGAGCGCTTGACGATGTCAACTTCGGCGGTCTGACGCTCGAGCGAAAGGTTGCGGTGCAAAACGCCGATGCCACCCTGGCGGGCCATGGCGATTGCCATGCGGGCTTCGGTCACGGTGTCCATGGCTGACGAGAGCAGAGGAATGTTCAACTCGATGTTGCGCGATAGGCGAGTTTTTGTGTTGACGCCGCTAGGAACGATGTTCGATTCGCCAGGCAAAAGCAAAACATCGTCATAAGTTAAGCCGACAAAGCCGAACGGGTCATTTGAAGTCATGGAGCGCCTGCCATCTGCGAGATTGGATGCGCCTAATTCTACCTGCGTTCGCCGGTTTGTTTCCATTCGATAAAACGCAGGTTTTGACCCTTGGTTTTCTAGTATTCTTCACATCTAAGACCTTGATTTTGGCGCACCTGCGCAACAACCAACGGAGGTAAGTTTGCTTCACTCCCAAATGCGAGCAAATCGGCTTGTCATCAAGCTGCTGAGCTCGATTGTGATGCTCTTTGCACTGTTTGCTTCGGCCAACGCTGCAAGTGCCGCAACCCCTGCACCCGTTGACCCTTCGAAAATCTTCACCATCGGTGGAGCCATGACCGACTGCGGTTCTGGCATCCCAGGTGTGAAATTTCACGTAACCGGCCCAGGTCTTGACGTTATTTCAACAACCGACAAAACCGGACACTGGGCAGCTATTGCACCAGAAACCACCAAGTATGTGGTTGATCGCTTCACTGTGGAAATCGATGTAACAACGCTTCCAAAGGGACGCAAGCTGTTCATCGACAACACCAAGCGCAGCTTGATCTTCAACCACGTAAACAGCTCGAGCGCAACCTTTAAGTTGGCCGAAATCAAGTGTGCTGGAACTACCGGTGGCAACGGCACCAATGCCGAAAACCCTGGCCTAAACGCTCTCTTCAACGGAATCAACTTGGGCCTGATGTTGGCCATGGCGGCAATCGGCCTGTCGTTGATTTACGGAACCACCGGACTTTCCAACTTTGCCCACGGCGAGATGGTCACCGTTGGTGCGCTCACCCTATGGACTTTCAACAAGGTTCTGATGTGGGATCTAGTGCCGTCGGCGCTGACCGCGATTGCCATTGTTACTGCATTTGGCTGGAGCCAGGATGCCTTCATCTGGAAGCCGCTGCGCAAGCGCCGCATCGGTCTGACCCAGATGATGATCGTGTCGATCGGTCTGAGCATGGTCGTGCGTTACTTCTTGCAAATGATCTACGGCGGAAACACCAAGGTGCTAACACAGGGCGACACCTGGGAGGTTCTCGGCGTAAAGATGCCAGCAGTCAACATCATCTGCTCGGGCATTTCGATCTTGGTACTGATCGCATACACACTGTTCTTGACCCGCACCCGAATCGGCAAGGCTACTCGTGCAGTAAGCGACAACGCTGCGCTCGCCGCCTCGACCGGTATCGATGTCGAAAAGATCATTCGCGTGGTTTGGGTGGTTGCCTCGTTGCTCACAGGAATCTCGGGAGTCTTCATTGGCCTATACATGCAGGCAGCATGGGACACCGGCTTCTCGATCATCTTGCTGGTGTTCGCGGCCGTGACCCTGGGTGGTTTGGGCACGTCATCTGGCGCAGCTATTGGTGCCATGATCATCGGTTTGATTGTTGAGCTTTCGACCCTCGTGATTCCGTCAGACCTAAAGTTTGCGGCGGCGCTCGCAGTGTTGATCATCATTCTTTTGGTTCGCCCTCAAGGCGTTATGGGCCGCAAGCAGAGGATTGGATAACTCATGGACTTGATTTTCTCCAACGCAGTAAACGCACTGTTCGACCCAATGACGGCGGCTTATGCCATTGCCGCCATCGGAATCGCTCTGCACTTCGGTTTCACCGGTCTGCTCAACTTTGGCCAGGCATCGTTCATGGCCGTAGGTGCTTACGGATTCGCGATCGCGACCATCTCGTTCGGTTTGCCGTTCTGGGGTGCGGTTGCAGTGTCGGTAGGTTTGAGCGTGATTCTGGCCTTCTTGCTTGGTATACCTACCTTGCGTTTGCGCAGCGACTACTTGGCAATCGTTACGATTGCGGCATCTGAAATGCTTCGCTACATCGTCTCGACCACTTCGGCACAACCGCTAACCGGTGGCCCACAGGGTTTGAACAACTACTCGACCGAGTTCTATGGCCTGAACCCAATTCCAGTCGGCACCTACGGCTTCTGGAACTTCACTTATTCTGAGCGCGAAGTGTTCATGCGCATCGTCTCTTGGACCCTCGTGGTCTTGTTTGCGATCGTTTTGGCTATTCTGGTTCGCAGCCCTTGGGGACGTGTTATCAAGGGAATTCGTGAAGACGAAGATGCCGTGCGCTCGCTAGGCAAGAACGTTTACGCCTACAAGATGCAGTCGCTGATTGTCGGTGGACTCATGGGAACCGTTGCCGGAATCTTGTTCGTGATTCCTCGCTCGGTTCAGCCTGGCAACTACGGAACCCAGCTGACCTTCTTCTTGTGGACCATGTTGCTTCTCGGTGGCGCATCGACCGTCATCGGTTCGGTCATCGGTTCGATGATCTTCTGGGGTCTGCTGTCGCTGTCAGACGACCTGCTTCGTGCAGGCGTTGACAACGGAGTAATCACTTTCTTGACCAACGACCAGGTGGGAACCATCCGCTTCATGATTGTTGGACTCGGACTGATGTTGCTGGTCATCTTTAGACCGCAGGGAATCTTCGGAAACAAGAAGGAGCTGCAGTTCAATGGCTAACGAAATCGCAAAAGGACCAGCCACTCCCGGTGTTGCCAAGCACGACCCAATCTTGATCGTTGACAATGTTCGACGCCAATTCGGTGGGCTCGTCGCAGTTGATGTTGAGCACCTAGAAATTCCTCGCGGAATGATCACCGCTCTCATTGGCCCTAACGGTGCTGGCAAGACCACGTTCTTCAACTTGCTCACCGGGTTTGATACTCCTGACACTGGCAGTTGGACTTTCAACGGCACCAAGCTCTCGGGAGTCCCTTCTTATAAGGTCGCTCGAATGGGAATGGTTCGCACCTTTCAGCTAACCAAATCGCTCAACCTGCTGACCGTTCTCGAGAACATGCGCCTCGGTGCTCAACGTCAGCCTGGCGAGAGCATCTTTGCTGCTTTGTTCAAGCCTCTTTGGGCCAAGAACGAAAAAGCAATCACGGTTCGCGCCGAAGAACTATTGAAGCGCTTTAAGCTCGATGCCAAATCAGAAGACTTTGCTGCATCACTCTCGGGTGGTCAGCGCAAGTTGCTCGAGATGGCACGAGCACTGATGACCGAACCAAAGATGGTCATGCTCGACGAGCCAATGGCTGGTGTCAACCCAGCGCTGACTCAGTCACTGCTAGAGCACGTAAAGGGCCTAAAGGACCAGGGCATGAGTGTTCTGTTTGTTGAGCACGACATGCACATGGTGCGAAACATCTCTGACTGGGTAATCGTTATGGCCGAAGGCAAGGTTGTTGCCGAAGGTCCACCGAACGAGGTTATGAAGAACCCTGCCGTCATCGACGCCTATCTTGGTGCTCACCACGACAGCGACCTCGGAGCCGACAAGATTGCGAAGGGCGAATAATGGCCAGCAACGACATTGTTGTAGAAACTAAAGACCTAGTCGCGGGATACCTGCCTGGTGTAAACATTCTCAATGGTTGCAACCTTGTTGCCCGAGATGGCGAACTGATCGGCATCATCGGCCCTAACGGTGCCGGCAAGTCGACTCTGCTGAAGGCTATCTTCGGTCTGGTAAACGTTCGTGAAGGCTCGGTAACCCTCAAGGGCGAGAACATCACCAACCTCAAAGCAAACCAGCTTGTTGAGCGTCGTGTGGCTTTTGTGCCACAGACCAACAACGTGTTTCCGAGCCTAACCATCGAAGAGAACCTCGAGATGGGTGTTTTTCAAAACCCTAAGAGCTTCGACAAACGCTTTGAGTTCGTGACATCGATTTTTCCTGACCTTGGCAAGCGTCGCAATCAACGTGCAGGCTCGCTTTCGGGTGGAGAGCGTCAGATGGTGGCCATGGGCCGTGCACTAATGGTTGACCCAACCGTGCTGCTTCTCGACGAGCCTTCGGCCGGACTCTCTCCTGTTCGCCAAGACGAGGCTTTTTTGAACGTTCGCAGCGTGAACGAAGCTGGCGTAACCGTGATCATGGTCGAGCAGAACGCACGTCGTTGCTTGCAGATCTGTGACCGCGCCTACGTTCTCGACCAGGGCAAGGATGCCTACACCGGCACCGGCCGCGACCTGCTAAACGATCCTAAGATGATCGAACTCTACCTGGGCAACCTGGCAGACCTCTAAATAACAAAACCCCTCCAGCAGGCGCTCAGCGTCTTCTTGGAAAAGAATAAAAAGAACCCCGAGACTTGCGTCTCGGGGTTCTTTTTTGTTTTGGCTACTAGTTCAGCTTGCCGTAGGTGCTTGATGCTGGGGTGTTGTTGTTGTTAGTACCGAATAGGTAGGTTCCAACGTAAGCCTCAGTAGGGTCACCGTTAGCGTCGAACGTGATCGGACCAGAGATACCCTGGAAGTCGACGTCCTTGCCTGCGTTGATCAAGTCGATAGCAGTCTTGAATGCGCCAGCCTTGGTGAAGTCCACCTTGGTGCCGCCCTCAGAAACCTGCTGCATGTACTTCTTGATGTTCGCACCGGTGATCTTCTCGCCAGCGTGAGCAGCAGTTGCAGAAGCAAGTGCAATCAACATGGTTGCATCGTATGACTCAGCTGCATAAGCGAAGACGGTTAGGTCCTTGTTTACGGCCTTTAGGCGAGTCTTGAATGCGTCGTTAGCGATAACGCCTGGGATGGTTCCCTGTGCGCCTGCGATGTTGAAGCCGGTGAAGTCCTTGCTGAAGTCAGCAGTGTTTCCGTCGACTAGGTACAGGTGCTTAGGGTCGAAGCCCTTGGTCTTGATCAAGTAAGGAAGGATAACCTTTGCCTCATCGAACGAGATCACAGCGATTGCGTCTGGCTTTGCAGCTAGAACCTTGTCAACCTGTGCGTTGACGTTCTTAGCGCCAGCTGGGAAGACTTCGTTTGCTACTACAGTGCCGCCACCTAGACGAACCGACGTTGCAGCGTTCTCTTCGAGACCGGTGCCGTATGGGTCCTGCAAGGTGATGAAGCCAACGCGCTGGTTGCCGTCACCGGTGATTAGGTTTCCAAGAACGCGGCCCTGCAGAACGTCTGAAGGAGCGGTGCGGAAGTAGAAGCCCTTGTCTGGGTAGGTGCTCAAGCTAGGAGCGGTGTTTGCTGGTGAAACCTGAACGATTCCTGCAGCAACAACCTTGTCGATAACGCTGAGGGTTACACCTGACGAAGCAGCACCGACGATGGCGTCAACGCCAGCAGCCTTTAGCTTGTCAACCGACTGCGAAGCAGTGTCGGTGGTGGTGTCGCCTGAGTCGGTGTGCATAACTGATACACACTTGCTGGCAACGCCGCCGGCCTCGTTGATTTCCTTAACTGCTAGGTCAACACCTGCAATTTCAGGAGCACCAAGGAATGCCAGTGAACCGGTGGTAGGCAGCAGGCTTCCGAGTGAAAGTTCTGCGTCCTTACAGCTAGCTGCGTCGAACTTGGTAGCCGCGCAGGAGCTCATGATCAGGGCTAGTGACGCTGCGATTGCAACGGCTCCGAGGCCCCGCTTGAAGTTGCTCTTCATTAAGTTTCCTTTCGAATGGAAAGCGACAGGCTAAAAGCCTGTCACTTAGGCAAAAGCATAGCCACGATTCGTCCTCGAAAATAGTGCTAACGGGGCTTGGCGGGCGATATTCGTATCTGTTTGCCAAAAAGTGTTCCGAAATCGATAGTTTTCAGCAATTAATGTAGGTTTTTCGTGATTTTGTGTGTCAATTGCCACTGATTTCGCACCAAAACCGCGAATGTAAATCTGGTGTAACAATTATGTAAAAGCCAGTTACTTGACCGATTTCGGGCCGTTATCGGCTGCGCGAACGCCTGATCATGTCGACGCTCAAGATGCCCAGTCCACACCAAACCAAAACGAAGCCAAGCCACCGTGTTGCCGGCATTGCCTCATGAAAGACCACAAGTGCGAGCATGAACTGAATGCTTGGCGTTAGGTACTGCATAAAGCCGACCCAAGAGAGCGGCAGGTGCTTTGCGGCGACGCCGAAGAGAATCAGGGGAACCGCGGTCAAGACTCCGTACATTGCCAGGCCAGAGGCGGCGAGCCATCCGTGTGTGACAAACGCGATCGGACCGTTGAAACCCACCCAAACCAACATGGCAATCGCCACAGGGGCAAGCAACACAGTTTCGATTGTGTAGGAGTGCAACGCGCTGACTCCCCCGCTCATCTTGTTTTTGGCCAGCCCATAGAACCCAAAAGAAACGGCAAGCGAAAGTGCGATCCAAGGAAGGCGGCCATAGTCGAAGGTCAGGATGATCACGGCGATGGCGCCAAAGCCGACGGCGACCCACTGCAACGCACGCAAACGCTCACCCAAAAAGAACACCGCGAGCACAATGGTGACCAAAGGGTTGATGAAATAGCCAAGCGAAGATTCGACCACGTGGCCGATCGATACGCCATAAACATAGACGGTCCAGTTGATCATGATCATGACCGAAGACAGTGCAATCCACCGCATCAGCTTGCGGTCGCTGAAAACCTTCGCAAATGTGCGCCACGATTTTCCGAAACTGATGAACACGGCACCGGCGGCGAGTCCGAAGATGATTCGCCAAACGACGATCTCCCAGGGCGAGGCAAAGCCGAGCATGCGAATGATTACCGGAAACGAACCCCAAATTAGATAGGCACTAAGGCCGAGGGTCAGGCCACGCGCGATGTTCTTCGGTTCGTTGTTCACGAGTCGAGCCTATTGCTTAAAGCAAACGACCCGAGCCTAAGCCCGGGTCGTTCGATGAGTTTGTTTAGCGCTCGATGACTGCAAGCACGTCGCGGGCGCTGAGCACTAGGTACTCCTGGCCTTCGAACTTGAGCTCGGTGCCGCCATATTTCGAGAAGATGACCTTGTCGCCGATCTTCACGTCAACCGGAATGCGCACGCCATTGTCGTCAACGCGACCTGGGCCAACTGCAACAACTTCGGCTTCTTGTGGCTTCTCTTTGGCGGTGTCTGGAATGACCAGACCCGATGCGGTTACTTGCTCAGCCTCTACAGGCTTTACAACGATGCGGTCTTCAAGTGGCTTGATTGTTACCGACACTTTTACCTCTTCTTTTGGAATGTGGTGGTTGGTGGTGCCATTTGGCACTGATACAAGCATAAATCACGATTAGCACTCAGGCAAGGCGAGTGCTAAGGGGTAACCTGTTTTGGTGGATAACGCAGAGTTCTTGCGACTGATGACACCCGAGGCTCTCGGGTTGCTAGATCAGACGCATTTCGACGACAAGGCCGACGTGGTCGCCGTTGTATCTCGCATGCGCGCAGCCGGTCACGAAGCCGGCTTGGTTGCCACCGTTTTGTCTCAAGCCAAGTTGCGTCGCCGCGCTCGCGCTAAGTTTGGCGAGTTCGCCGAACAAATGCTTTTCACCGAAGAAGGTCTCGAGCAAGCCACCCGCCTGCGCGTCGCAGCCATTCATGCTGGCCGTTTTCGTGATGCAGGGCTAAACAATGTCGCCGACCTTGGTTGCGGAATCGGAACCGAGTCGATGGCCTTAACCTCGATTGGCATTTCGGTTTCGGCTTTCGAGATCGACGAGGTCACCGCAGCCATCGCCACCTACAATCTGGCAGGGTTCGACAATGCGACCGTCACCCACCAGGATGCCCTCGGCGTAAACCTGGCAAGTTTCGACGGCCTAATGTTTGACCCTGCGCGCCGCGAACTCGGCGGGCCAAAGCGCGAACGCGCAACCCGCAAGTTTGACCCCGCGGATTACAGTCCTCGCTTTGACTGGGTGCTCGAACAGGCTCGCAGCAAACCAACCGGGATCAAGCTCGGCCCCGGTCACCCACACGAAGGAATTCCTGACGACTGCGAGGCTCAGTGGGTCTCGGTGGGCGGCGATTTGGTCGAATGCACACTTTGGTTTGGTGTTCTCGCTCGACAAGGTGTCGCTCGCTCGGCGCTGTTGCTCACCGATGACGGTGCTCACGAAATCAACTCAAGCAGCTTTGAGCGACTCAACGCACCGGTTGGTGATCTTGGGGCGTTTGTGCACGAGCCCGACGCTAGCGTTATTCGTGGCCATTTGATTGGCGAACTTGCAGAGCAACTCGGTGCGCGCCTATTTGCGCCAGAGATCGCCTATTTGACCACCGATGCCCCGGCGGCGTCGCCATGGGTTCGAAGCTACCAAGTGCTCGATGAGATGGCATTTGATCGCAAACGTCTGAAGGCCTATCTGCGTGAGCGCAACATCGGCGTGCTCGAAATCAAGAAACGTGGGGCCGATGTTGTTCCTGAGCAGTTGCGCAAAGAGATGGCACTTAAAGGTGAAAACGCCGCCACCCTCATAGTTACGAGGGTGGGCGACGCTCACCGTGTTTTGGTTGTCGAACCTATTCGCTAGTTCGACACCCGAGTCACCAACAAGGAGTTGGCTCGACTAGTTCGCTAGGAGAACGTACTAGTTGGTCATTGGGGTGGTGCTAGGCATAGGCAGTTGGCCATTCTGGTTTGGATCAACCGGAACGAGTCCACCCTGTGAGCCATTCGGCACCACAATCTGTCCTCCGCCGTTAGGTCCGCCGTCGAAGCCACGACCGTGACCACCCTGCATTCCTGGTCCAAAGTCGTCTTGACCATGACCGAAGCCCATCATTCCGCCGTGGTGGTCGCCCATTTGGCCACCAAAACCGCCGCCGAATTCAACGCCATAGCGTGACCGCATGCATAGGCGCACGATTGAGCCAACAACTGCCAAACCGATCAATGCATAACCAGTGGCTACACCGGCAATGGCCAAGCCACGTCCTGCCTGCTTGGTCTGCTTAATCTGAGCGAGTGCGATGTGACCAGTGATGATTCCTGCAACGGCACCGAAGCCAGTCACAGATGTAGCGAGCGAAACAACCGAGAGGGTGTTCAACTGGCTGAAGTCGTAGCGAGCCTTAGGGGCTGGCGCGGTTTCTTTTGCGATATCTTTATCGGCCATGTGGGTTCTCCTTTTTATTGGCTAGGAAAACTTCACCACTCGAACCTGAGAGTGTGCTGGGTGCCGCCTGTGTGAAAACTAAGAATTGTTTTTAGTTGACTTAGCAACGCCAACCTTGGCGGCTTTGTTCAGTTGGGCGATTCCGGCAATACCGAAGATTGCCAAACCGATGTTTAGAACCTCTGAAACCTGAAACGCCAAAAGGTTTGAACCACCGTTGGCTTCATTCGAAAGAATCGAGTTTCCGCCAAGCACAAAAGCAATGTTCAAGACCAAAAATCCGAGAGCGATAAACGACATTCGCAAACCGAGCTTCTTGTGGTGAGCGCGCTGGGCTTCTAAAGAACCGTTCTGTGCATCGTTCGGATTCATGATGTTCTCTTTCAGTTCTTGTTGCGACGAGCTTTTGCTAGACGAGATTCGATGTTAGCTTCTGAAACCGTATCGGCTTCGGACGTTTGTGCGGCTTTCGCCGAATCAGTCGATGCCTTAGGTTTTGCTGCGGTAGGTTTGGCGGGCTCGGTGGCGGTGCTGTTCCAAGCGGCTCCAACAACGGCAGGATCGACGGCCACCTTGTTGTTTAATGGCGAGAGATCGGGGGTGAGTCCTTGGGCTGCCAATTGCATTTCTAGAAACTTGGCACTTTCACGAGCGTTGACCGCGACACTTCTGAAGACGAAACCGCAAATCAAAAGGGCTAGCCAAAAAAGAAAGGTTAGTCCACCCAAAATCTGACCCGCGACACCGCCCCAAAAACCAACTGTCGCCGCGGCGATTCCGCAAACCAACCCTGCTCGGCGAAACTTGAGTCGCTTTGCTTGCAGTTGCACGATTTCATTCTGAACGCTCATCTTGCACTCCTAAATCTGAATAACTAAAGGCTAGAACCAGCTGCCCTGGTTTTCCACTCATTTTTGTGGGCTATTCGGGGGACACTTTTTGCCCTAAGGTTTTGCCTGCTTGCCTACGCCATACTTCCATCGAAGGTTGCGGGCGCGAACTGCCTGAACAAATGCGACAGCCAACGTGATCGGCGACAGCAGGCTGGTGATGAAAACCAGCGGCCACGCCATGGCCTTTACGAAGCCAACGAAAGGGCCCGAAGTTATGTTGCTCATGAAAAACAGCGAAATAACCATCAAGACGGGAGCACCGATCGAAACAAAACCGCTGGTGAAAGCAGCCTTGCGGTGTTTGTCGTACTCAGCCTGAACCTGGGCCTTGAACTCGGCCGTCTCTTGTTTATTTGCCATGTGATGTTTCGCCTTTGACTAAATGCTTTGAACCTGGGTGACTGGCAGTGTTGAGTCTGCCGCAAAATTTAACGAAGATGCCTGGCGGCCAGCCATTACCAACTGCGCGCCGAGGGCTGCGATCATGGCACCGTTGTCGGTGCACAGGTCTAGTGCCGGAATACGAAGTTCAATGCCAGCCTCGGCACATTTTGCTGCCGCAACTTCGCGAAGCCTTCGGTTGGCGACCACTCCACCACCCAGAAGCAACCTCGGAACCGAGTGCTCTTTGCAAGCTGCAACCGCTTTGCCGACCAGCACATCAACGACTGCTTCTCTAAAAGATGCCGCGACATCTGCGATCGAAAATGGTTCACCTTTTGTTTCGGCTACTTCGACCCAGCGAGCGACCGCTGTCTTTAAACCCGAGAACGAAAAGTCGTAACGGTGTTTCTCCATGTCTTTAGGCAGGGTGAGTCCTCGCGGAAAACGAATGGCTGCAGGGTTGCCGTCGGCGGCAGCCTTGTCGATTTGTGGACCGCCAGGGTATCCGAGCCCCAGCAGACGTGACACCTTGTCAAAGGCTTCACCGGCGGCATCGTCGATGGTTTCGCCGAGCAGCTCGACATCGTCGAGCAGGTCGCGCACCAGCAACAACGATGTGTGGCCACCCGAAACCAGCAGCGCGATGGTCGGGGTTTGAACTTCGCCGCGTTCGAGCACATCTACACCGACGTGACCGACGAGGTGGTTGACGGCATATAGAGGCTTTCCGGTGGCAACGGCCAGAGCCTTGGCGGCACCGACACCGACCATCAGTGCACCGGCAAGTCCAGGTCCGTTAGTAACAGCAATCGCATCGAGGTCTTGCAGGCTGACCTGTGCGGTCTTCAGAGCTTCGCGAATTGCTGGCTGAAGCGCTTCAAGGTGGGCACGAGCTGCGATCTCGGGCACCACGCCTCCAAAGCGAGCGTGCTGATCCATGGAAGACGCAATCACGTTGGCAAGCCGTGTGGTTCCGCGAACGATGCCGATGCCGGTCTCGTCGCAAGACGATTCGATTCCAAGAACTAGCGGCTCGAGCTTTGGTGCGCCGACTGCAGTGATTGGGGCGCCGGAGGCATCGGTGTTGGTTAGGTCAAGTTTCATGATCACGGCGTCGATGTTCTCGGGCTGGTAATAGCCGCGGCGCAGGTCGATCTGCTCAAAGCCAAGCGAACGATAGAGAGACTGGGCGACCGGGTTGTCGGCGCGAACCTCGAGAAAGACGTCATTGACCTTGTTGGTTTTGGCGACCTCGAGAAGGCGATTCATCAGCTGGCGGCCGAGACCACGACCGCGATGCTGCTCTGAGATCGCGATGGTCATGATGTCACCCTGATGACCGTGCACAACGCTCACGCCACCGTAGCCAACCATCTCGTCGGCGTCGAAGGCAACAAAGTAGTGACGGGCTGGGTTTGGAGCCAACTCGAGTGCCATCGACTCGCGTGGCCACGCGGTGTCACCAAACGACGCATGTTCGATGACCATGATGGCCTCTAGGTCGCTCTCGTGCGCCGCGCGGATGATTACCTCGTTCAAGAGCTCACCTGCTTGCCGAACTTGCCGTTAGCTTTTGGCTCGACCGCGTCGGGTGCGCGCAAATAAAGTGCGGTGACGTCATTCAGATTTACACCAGCGGCTATGTGTGATGCGGCAACTTTGGCCAACGAAACAGCACTCAGCGCGAGGTCGGTCGTGATTCGCTGAACATTTTTTTGGTCGAGTAGGTCTTCGAGTTCTGCCGGTTTCTCGACGTGCGGGCCGTCAACACAAATAGGTGCCCCGTGTGCGTCGAGACCCGAATAGAGACTCCAATAGACCTCTTTGCGGCGTGCATCTGTGGTGACTAAGAGTCTTGTTCCGGCGGCGATGGCGGCTCGGTCGGTGTCAGTCATGCGATCGAAGAAAGCTCGGGCGATGGCATCGTGGCTGACCACACCGAGCAGTGGCTTGCCAACTCCCTCGGCAAAGGCAATAGCTGCGGCAATGCCGACGCGAAGACCGGTGAATGGTGCTGGGCCTCGACCGACAACCACGGCACTCAAATCATGTGGCTTTAGACCGGCCCGCTGCAAGACATCAACCAGAGCCTGACCAATGTTCTCACTGTGACCCATCGGGTCGTCGATGACGATTTCGGCAAGGGCTTCACCATTGTGCACCACTGCGACCGAGGTGCCACCAGAGGTGTCGATTGCCAAGAACGGGGTCACGCCAGACCTCCAGCGAGCTCGGCGAAGTGTCGCCGCGAGGCATCGGAGTTGAAGCGCTCACCGAAACCGGTGATGGTCACGGTGCGAACCTCGGATGCGCCGGTGTGGTCGCGCTCGATCTCGATGTCGAGCCAAGAGTCGGTTAGTTGATCGGCAAAACCGCGACCCCACTCGACCAGCACGATCGATTTTTCGAAGTTGATGTCGAGGTCGTCGAACTCGGCTGGCGAGCCAAGTCGATAGGCGTCGACATGCACCAGCGGGGAATCGGAGTTTTGGCGCTTGTGGGTGCGAGCAATCACGAACGTCGGCGAGGCAACGGTGCCGATCACGCCGAGCCCCTCACCAACACCGCGGGTCAAAGTGGTCTTGCCGGCACCGAGCGGGCCGGTGAGCAGAACCAGGTCGCCAGGGTTCAACAGCGATGCCAGGGCGATTCCAAATTCGTGCATGACATCTTCGTTTGAAATGCTCAGGTTGGCTAGCAGCACACCTTCGGTCACTCGCCCGCTCCGAGATAAACGCGCTTGAAACGACCGCCCATTCGGGTGACGATTTCGTAGTTGATGGTGTCGCAGGCGTCGGCCAGATCATCGACCGATGGCGCGCCGGCAGCAGGGTCGCCGAACAACAGCACCTCGTCGCCGACCTTGACATCGTCGTTGCCGACATCGAGAACAAACTGGTCCATCGCCACGCGCGACAAAATCTTGTAGTTCTTGCCGTTGATGGTCACGCTGGCCTTGCCTGTCGCGTTGCGCGGCAGCCCCTCGGCGTAGCCAACCGGCACAAGCGCAAGGGTAGTCTCGGCATCGGTGGTGTGAAGATAACCGTATGAAACGCCCTGCCCAGCCGGCACTCGCTTGACTTGTGACACCTGCGCCTTGGCGGTCATCGCCGGGGTAAGTCCATATTCGCTGGCACGGTGGGCGCTGAACGGGTCGAGACCATACAGCGCAATCCCGACGCGAACCATGTTGTAGTGAGCTTGTGGATAAGCCAGCGAACCGTCTGATGCGGTCAGGTGAATCAATTCGGCTCGGATGCCTGCGGCGACCGCCTGGCTAATCGCACCGTCAAAGCGTTCAATCTGCTTGAGGTCTTCGGCTTCGCTGGTGCCACTTAGGTGGCTGAAGATTCCGACAACTTTGACGGCTCCGGTGGCCTCGGCTAACGCCGCTGCGTCGAGCAGGTGGCTCCACTCGGCTGCGGTCGAACCGTTTCGCCCAAGGCCGGTGTCGATCTTCAGGTGCAGCTTTGCGGTTTGCCCGCTGATCTCGGCGGCGCGTTGAGCTCGACCGAGTTGCTCGAGGTTGGCGATACCGAGCGAAACGTCGCGAGCAACTGCTTCGACGAAGTCATCTTGGGGGTCATGCAGCCAGGCGAGAATGTCGGTTTTGATGCCAGCGGTGCGAAGCAAGAGCGCCTCTTGAACGTCGGCGGTTGCTAAGGCGTCAGCACCGGCAGCCTCGAGAGCGCGGGCGACCTCGACCATGCCGTGGCCGTATGCATCGGCTTTAACGACCGCTAGCACCTTTGTGCCGAAGCGTGACTTCATGCTCTGGTAGTTGTGCACAATCGCACCTAGGTCGATGACCAACTCGCGCATTATTCACCACCTTCTGCAACTACAACCGCAACGGCCTTGCCGCCATCGTGACTGATTGAAACGTGAAAACCTTTGATGCCCGCGTCGGCCGCAACCTGGGCGGTCTCGCCACTCACCGACAAAAACGGAGCGCCGCTCTTGTGTTTGCTAACAACGACCTCGTGCCAGTGCATTCCATCTGCGCCACCGAGCGCCTTGACGAAAGCCTCTTTGGCTGCGAAACGGCCGGCCAACGAGGTCATCGAAGCATCGCGTTCTGACTCGACAAAAAGACGCTCGAGAAGCTTTGGGGTTTTTGTGACGGCGCGCTCAAACCTGGCCAGATCGACCAGGTCAATGCCGACACCGATGATCATGAGGTCTTATTCGACCGTTACCGACTTGGCGAGGTTGCGAGGCTGGTCAACATCAAGTCCGAGTGCGGTGGCGAGAGCCAATGCAAAGCCCTGAAGCGGAATGACATCGAGAACCGCAGCCATGATCGGGTCGCTCTGTGGAACATAGAGAACGTGCTCGGCATAGTCGGCCACAGTCTTGTCGCCTTCTTGAGCGATGGCGATAACCTTGGCGCCGCGAGCGCGAATCTCTTGGATGTTCGAGATTACCTTTGGGTGCAGGCTGTCTTCGTCGTCTGGGCTTGGCACGATCACGATGACCGGCTGACCCTCTTCGATCAGGGCGATAGGGCCGTGCTTGAGTTCACCGGCCGCAAAACCTTCTGCGTGAATGTATGCAATCTCTTTGAGCTTGAGAGCGCCTTCCATTGCGATTGGATAGCCAACGTTGCGGCCCAAGAACAACACTGACTTGGCGCCAGCCATCTTGGTGCCGAGCTCTTCTGCTTGCTTGGCGGTTGCTAGAACGTCTTGAACCTTTGCAGGCAACTTGAGCAGTTCTTTGCCCAGGCGTGCGGCCTCGGCGGTGGTCAAAGCACCACGAGCGCTACCGAGGGTGAGCGCAAGAAGATAGCCAGCTGTAATCTGTGCGGTCAGGGCCTTGGTCGAAGCAACCGCAACCTCAGGCCCAGCGTGGGTGTAAATGGTTGCGTTGCTCTCTCGAGCCAGAGTCGCACCCTGAGTGTTGCAAATTGCCAGCACCTTTGCGCCGAGCTCTCGCGCATAGCGAATGGCCATGAGGGTGTCCATGGTCTCGCCAGACTGAGAGATGGCGACAACCAAGGTGTTCGGGGTAACGATCGGGCTGCGGTATCTAAACTCGTGCGAAAGCTCGACCTGAACGGGCACGCGAGCCCACTTCTCGATCGCGTACTTGGTGACATCACCGGCGTACGATGCGGTTCCGCAGGCAACGATGATGATGCGATCGATCGACTTCATGTCAGCAACAGGAAAGTCTTCGAAAAGTTCAGGAAGAGTGATTAGGCCGTCGCTGTCGAGACGACCCATGAGGGTGTCGGCAACCGCCTGAGGCTGGTCGGCGATCTCCTTCGCCATGAACGAAGACCATCCGCCCTTAGAGGCCGCCGAGGCATCCCAGTCGACCGTGAATTCTTCGTGTGTGGCAGGGGTTCCGTCGAAGTGGCGAAGCTCAACACCATCGGTGCGCAAAATCACGATCTCGTCTTGGCCCACCGAGATGGCGCGCTTAGTGTGCTCGACGAATGCGGCAACGTCGCTGCCCAAGAAGTTTTCTCCGTCACCGAGACCGACAACGAGTGGCGCGTTGCGACGGGCGGCCAGAACGACGTCAGGTTGGTCTTCGTGCACAACCAATATCGTGAATGCACCGTGCAGACGGTTGACTACGGTGCTGAAAGATTCGATCAAGTCGCCGTTGCGCTCGTATTCGATAGCGATTAGGTGGGCGGCCACTTCAGAGTCGGTTTCGCTGGCGAACTTTGCACCGTGAGCGATTGCCTCGGCCTTTAGCTCGGCGAAGTTCTCGATGATGCCGTTGTGAATCAGCGAAAGCTTGGATGTTGGTCCGCCAAGGTGCGGGTGTGCGTTTTGGTCGGTCGGTGCGCCGTGGGTTGCCCAACGGGTGTGACCGATTCCGATGTGAGCGATTGGCAGCGGGTGATTGGTGATCTCAGACTCGAGGTTGCCCAACTTGCCGGCCTTTTTGCGCGTCTCTAGGTGGCCGTTAGCGACCACCGAGACTCCGGCAGAGTCGTATCCGCGGTATTCGAGGCGGCGAAGGCCACCGATGAGAACATCAACGGTTGATTTCGGGCCTACATAGCCCACGATTCCACACATACCCCTAATTTAGCCGATAATGGCTAGTTATGAGCGTTGAACGGAGCCCGCGGGGCAGCGGTTCGCAGGGGCTGAGTCCCTTCGATGAGATTTCGCGTGCCGACTGGGCCGCCTTGGGCGCCTCGACCGACATGCCATTGACCGAAGATGAGGTCAACCGCATCCAAGGTTTGGGCGACGTGCTCGATATTCAAGAGGTCAAAGATGTCTATCTGCCGTTGAGCCGTTTGCTCAACATGTATGTGCGCGAGATGCAGTCGCTGCACGAATCTTCGAACCTTTTCTTGGGGCATGACACCAAGCGTGTGCCTTTCATCATTGGCGTTGCCGGGTCGGTTGCCGTTGGCAAGTCAACAATCGCGCGTCTATTGAAAGCACTGCTTTCACGCTGGGATGGCACGCCGCACGTCGAGCTAATCACTACCGATGGTTTTCTTTATCCAAACGCAGAGCTCGAGCGCCGAGGCATTATGGCTCGCAAGGGTTTTCCGGAGTCTTATGACCGCCTCGCTCTTCTTCAGTTTGTCGCCGACGTAAAGAGCGGCGCCGCCGAGGTCAAGGCCCCCGTCTATTCGCACCTGTCCTATGACATTGTCGAGGGTGAGAGCGTGACCGTTCACTCACCCGACGTTTTGATCGTCGAAGGTTTGAACGTTTTGCAGCAGGCCGGCTCGGGGCAAGACTTGGCTTTGTCTGACTTCTTCGATTTCAAGATTTATGTCGATGCCGATACCGAGAACATCACAAAGTGGTTCTTGAATCGTTTCGAAAAACTTCGCGAGTCGGCATTCACCAACCCGGCGTCATACTTTCACAGATATGCTTCGGTGCCCTTCGACGCCGCGCTCGACACCGCCAAGTTCATTTGGTCATCAATCAACTTGCCGAATTTGAGCGAAAACATTTTGCCGACTCGTTCGCGCGCCACACTGGTTCTTCGCAAAGGTGACAACCACCGAGTCGAGAGCGTTCTTCTGCGCAAACTTTAGTTGTCAGGCTAAGGAGTGCACTTGGATTGCTGGCGTTGCAACTCGACCTGCTTGCGAGCGAGATCGTCTTGCGCATTGATTAGCCTGGCGTTTTGAAAATCTAGAAAATGTTGCGCTCGATCGGCTGTGGCCTGGGCTTGAGACAAAGCACGTTCGGCAGCGCTGATTGCTGCGCCGGTTTTTTCTTCGGCAACCTGAAGGTCGAGAAGTTTGACCCGGTTAGCCCCTGACTCTCTGGCCATGAAATCATTGAGCTGTTTGTTGAGGCGATCTAGGTTCGCATTCGCCGAGCGAAGTGGTCCTGCTGCCGCATTGACACCGATCTGGGCAAGACGAACATAACCGCGATTGGCGGTGACCGAAGTTTGAGCCATCGAAACAGCGCGTTGCGCCGAGGCGATGACATAGTTTTGTGAGCTGGAGCACGTGGCCGCTTTGGCCTGAACCGGCTCGAATGCCATAAAGAGAAGAGCGACCATCAGCGCGAGAAACTTTCTGCGCATGTCTGCTCCTAACTCTTTGGTGGGCGAATTCCGTTGTTCTTTAGTGCGCTGATGATGGCCTGAGCAATTGCCTTGTGACCGTCATCACTTGGGTTGTAGTTATCGGTTGAAAGCAGTCGAGGATTGCTCGCCAGCAGATTTTCAACAGGAACATAAACCGCATTTGCAGAATAGGCGGCACCACGGACAGCGTTTTGTAGAAGTTCAAAAGGACCAGGGGTTGGTGGTGGCGTAGCAATCGGTTGGTTGTTCAACGGCGAGACGACAACGATTCGCGTCTTCTTGAAAAGCACTCGCAATTCGCGATAAAACTTTGCGACATTGATCTGCACATCGGCAGACCATCCATCGGCGCGTCCCGCAGAAACGAAAATGATCGACGGCTTGTACTTTTTGAAAGTCGCCATCTGGTCAACCAGATTCGGGTTGCCTGCAAAATACCCGGCCCCACCGGTTGCCACATTGATTTCAAACCAACCATAGGTGTTTGCGACGATGCTCGAGAAGCGCTTTGCGGTCGAGGTTGCCCCATTTCCTTGCACCATTCCATCACCGATGAACAGAGCGACCTTAGGATTCGCGAGTGGCTTTGGCGTATAGACGTCGGTGCTGTGCTGATAGGCAGCGCGCACGCGGGCATCCCAGTAGTTTTTGAAAATCAACCCAGCAACGGCCAAAACCGCCACGATGCCTACGGCAACCAGAATCGCCCGGCGCCTAGAGCGCGCGCGTTCGCGTTGAATTTCAGACATCGATACCCCTCGATTTGTATTGAAAGTCTATTTGAGCGAGAGTCGCTGCTCGACTACTCGAGCAATGCGATCGGCCCAAGATTGTGCCGTGCCTTCGTCGGCGGCCTCGACCATGACGCGAACCAGAGGTTCGGTGCCCGAGGCTCGCAACAGAACGCGACCGGTGTCGCCAAGTTCGGACTCGGCTTGGCGAACCGCAGATTGAACCTCATCGTCAGAATCTACGCGCGACTTGTCAACACCACGAACATTGACCAAAACTTGTGGATAAACCTTCATCACCGAAGCCAACTCGGCCAGCGACTTGCCGGTTCGTGCGATTTCGGCCAGCAAACGAAGACCGGTCAGAACGCCGTCGCCGGTGGTTGCGTATTTGCTAAATATGATGTGACCAGACTGCTCGCCGCCAAGGGTATAGCCGCCTTCGCGCATCTTCTCGAGAACGTACCTGTCACCAACCGAGGTTTGCAGCATCTCGATGCCGGCCTCTTTCATGGCGATGCGCAGACCAAGGTTCGACATCACGGTGGCGACCAGGGTGTTTCTAGCAAGGCTTCCGCGCTCTTTGGCTGACAGAGCAAGAATCGCCATGATCTGGTCACCATCAATGATTTCGCCTCGGTGATCAACGGCAAGGCATCGGTCGGCGTCGCCATCGTGGGCAATACCGGCGTCGGCGCCGTGTTCAAGCACTGCAGCCTGAAGAGCGCTCAGATGGGTTGACCCATAGCCATCGTTAATGTTGATGCCGTCTGGGTCGGCACCGATGACAATGACTTTAGCGCCGGCGTCGCGAAAGGCCTCTGGTGAGACACCCGATGCAGCGCCGTGCGCACAGTCGAGAACAACGGTCAGCCCGTCTAGTCGGTTAGGCAGTGCGCCAAGCAGGTGAACAACATAGCGATCTTCGCCATCGGCAAAGCGCTGAATGTGGCCGACGTTGCCGCCAAGCGGAGCAAGTTTTGGCGAGGCCATGTGCGCCTCGATAGCGTCTTCGATCTTGTCGTCGAGCTTGTGGCCACCTCGGGCAAAGATTTTGATTCCGTTGTCTGGAGCAGCGTTGTGCGAAGCCGAAATCATGATTCCAAAATCGGCACCGATGTCGGCGGTCAAATATGCAGCTGCAGGGGTTGGGATCACTCCGGCGTCATAAACATCGACACCACTTGAGGCAAGTCCCGCCGCCACCGCCGAAGACAAGAACTCGCCCGAGATACGAGGATCACGAGCGAGAACTGCTTTAGGTTTGTTTCCGACTGAGCGCGCTTCTTCGCCAAGAACAATTGCTGTTGCTTGGGCAAGGCTCAGGGCCATTTCGACGGTCAGATCTCGGTTAGCGAGACCTCGAACACCATCGGTTCCGAATAGACGAGCCATGACTTTAGGCTAGTGCTAAATCGCGGGCGAGAATCCGAAGATTAACGCTTCGAGAACTGCGAAGCCTTGCGTGCCTTCTTGAGACCGGCCTTCTTGCGCTCGATGACACGAGGGTCGCGCTTTAGGAAGCCAGCCTTCTTGAGTGCAGGGCGGTTGTTGTCGCGGTCAACTTCGTTGAGTGCGCGAGCAATGCCTAGACGCAATGCGCCAGCCTGGCCTGCAATGCCACCACCGTTGATGCGCGCGATCACGTCGTACTGGCCCGAGAGCTCAAGAACGGTGAACGGGTCGGTGATTAGCTGCTGGTGAAGCTTGTTTGGAAAGTATTCTGCAAGTGCGCGGCCGTTCACGGTGATAACACCGGTGCCTGGAACCATGCGAACGCGGGCGATTGCCTCTTTGCGACGACCAAGGCCTGCACCTGGAACGGTTAGCGGGCCACGAGCCTTGGCTGCCTTTTCGCTTGCCTTAGCTGCTGGGGTCTCGGTCGAGTACTCGGTTACTGCTACTGCAGCGTCTTCGGTCTTTGCCATGAGATTGTCCTTGTTCTTTAGTCGGCTACTACTGAGCGACCTGGTCGATGGTGAAAGGCTTTGGCTGCTGTGCAGCGTGTGGGTGCTCTGCACCTGCATAGACCTTGAGCTTGGTCAGCTGAGCGTTTCCGAGCTTGTTGCGAGGCAGCATGCCCTTGATCGCCTTTTCGACTGCCTTCTCTGGGCTCTTCTCTAGAAGCTCAGCGTAGGTAGTAGCGGTCAAACCACCTGGGTAACCAGAGTGACGGTAAGCCTTCTTCTGCAGCAGCTTGGCGCCGGTTAGAGCGACCTTCTCTGCGTTGATAATAATGACGAAGTCACCGTTGTCCATGTGTGGAGCAAAGGTTGGCTTGTGCTTGCCGCGCAGCAGTGCTGCGGCGTGGCTAGCCAGACGGCCAAGAACTACGTCGGTGGCGTCGATGATGAGCCATTCGTTCTTCAGCTCGGAAGCCTTTGGTGAGTAAGTACGCACGCTAAATTGCCTTCTACTTTTCTGTCGGTTAGGACCTGAATCCGCGACAGAAGAAATGGACTTCTTTGGGATTCAAATTTCACGCTGGTGAATACCAGCAACAAGGGTCAAGTTTAGCCCGAAACAATGGGTTTGGTCAAACCCTAATTGTCATCGAGGCTTCGAGTATCTTTGGCCAGCAATGCCTGAGACGCCAGTTTGGAGTTCACCGGATAGGTAATCTCCATCAGGGTCAAGCCGTGCGGCTCAACAGTCTTATAGCCGTGGGCTCTTTTTGCGCTCTTCAGCAAGGCCGTCAGGTTGCCCCTGACAAACTTTCCGTCACCCACTTTGATCAGCGCCCCGACGATCGAGCGGCACATGTTGTGGCAAAACGCGTCTGCCGTTAGTTCAACCTCGATGATGCCGTTGGCACCGCCAGTGCGCGAGACTTTGATCTTCTTTAGGTCTCGAATCGTGGTGGCCCCATCGCGTTGTTTGCAGAACGCACCAAAGTCGTTCAACCCGAGCAGAGCTTGAGCGGCTTCGTCCATCTTGGCAACATCCAACGGGCGTGCAAAGTACAACGCATAGCGAGCCAACTTTGGAGCTTTGTGCGATTGACCGTCGGCGATTCGATAGATGTAGCGACGACTGGTGGCTGAGAATCTAGCATCGAAACCCTCTGGCGCACGCTCAAAGGTGTAGATGTGGATGTCGTCTGGCAAAAGTGCGGTGAGGCGCCCAGCAACGTCGGTGCTTCGCCCGATGCGCTTGACCTGAGCGTCGCTTAGATCAACATGAATGACCTGCGCGTCGGCGTGCACACCCGCGTCGGTTCGCCCGGCAACGCGCATGCCGAAGTCATCCTTGGTTTTGCCAAAAATGACCTGCATTTCTTTAAGTAGTTCGCTCTGCACGGTGCGCAAGCCAGGCTGTTTGGCCCAGCCGGCAAAATCGGTGCCGTCATAGGCCAGCAACATGCGAAAACGCCCACCAACCGTGAGGTTGACGGGCGTCTTCATGAGTTTTGACAGTTGGGGCTTAAGCCTCGTCGGTGCCAGCTGCTTCTTCAGCGGCGTCGACTGCTTCTGCCTCGGCAGCTGCTGCTTCGGCCGGAGCCTCTTCAACTGCTGCTTCTTCAACTGCAGCCTCAACAGGAGCCTCTTCGACTGCTGCTGGTGACTCGGTTGCTTCTGCTTCGACAGCAACTTCGTCGGCTGCGTTCTCGACTACTTCGTCGGCTGCAACTTCAGCTGCTGCTGGAGCGGTTGCCTTGACAGTGTTCTCGATCTTTGGCTTCTTGTTGACTACCTTTGGTGAGACTGGCTCTAGGACGAGCTCAATGACACACATTGGGGCATTGTCGCCCTTGCGGAAGCCAAGCTTGGTGATGCGAGTGTAACCACCCTGGCGGTCTGAAACCAGTGGAGCGATTTCGGTGAACAGCTTGTGGACTGCACCCTTGTCGGTCACCTGAGCCATCACGCGGCGACGCGACGCTAGGTCGCCACGCTTTGCGAAGGTAACTAGACGCTCGGCAACTGGACGAAGACGCTTGGCCTTGGTCTCAGTGGTCTCGATGCGACCGTGGTTGATCAGCGAAGTGGCCAAGTTGCGAAGCATTAGACGCTCGTGTGATGGTCCACCACCCAGACGTGGTCCCTTTGTTGGGGTAGGCATTGATTTCTCCTTGGATTTCTAGGGCTTAAGCCTGGTCGATGTCGTCGAAGTCGGCGGTTGCGAACTCGTCACCAGTGTTAGCGAAGTAGTTTGCCTCGAAGCCTGGGATGCTGTCCTTGAACTTGAGTCCCATTGAGTGCAACTTGTCGCGAACCTCGTCAACCGACTTTGAGCCGAAGTTGCGAATGTTCATGAGCTGGTCTTCGGTTAGACCGATCAGCTCTGCCACGGTGTTGATACCCTCGCGCTTTAGGCAGTTGTATGAACGAACGGTTAGCTCGAGCTCTTCGATGGCCATGGCCAACTCTGGGCTCAGTGCTGGAGCAGCGGCGCTAGCACCAAGCTCAACACCTTCTGCGCTCTCGTTCAGGTCGCGAACAACACCGAATAGCTCGGTGAGGGTCTTACCTGCAGATGCCATTGCGTCGCGTGGGGTCATCGACGGCTTGGTTTCGATTTCGATAACCAGCTTGTCGAAGTCGGTGCGTGACTCTGCGCGAGTTGCCTCAACGCGGTACGAAACCTTAGCAACAGGTGAGTAGATCGAGTCGATAGCGATAACGCCGTTCTCCTGGCCGAAGTCCTTGTTTAGGTCGGCAGGAACATAACCACGACCGCGCTCAATGGTCAGCTCGACCTCGAACTTAGCCTTTGAGTTGATGTTGGCGATCACTAGCTCTGGGTTGTGAATCTCAACACCGGCAGGAGCCTGAATGTCGGCAGCGGTAACTGCGCCGGCAGTCGACTTCTTTAGGTGAGCGACAACTGGCTCATCGTTGGTCGAAGAAACAACTAGACCCTTGAGGTTCAAGATGATCTCGGTAACGTCTTCTTTTACGCCTTCGATAGCACTGAACTCGTGAAGTGCTCCAGCGAAACGAACGTGGGTGACTGCAGCACCTGGAATGTTCGAAAGCAGGGTGCGACGAAGTGAGTTTCCTAGGGTGTAGCCAGTACCTGGCTCTAGTGGCTCAAAAACATAAGTCGCTTTGGTGCTCGAAATCTCGGTTTCTTTGATTTCAGGGCGAGTGAAAAATAGCACTGTTTATTTCCTTTCGTAGGCATCCGCTATTTGATACCTAGTGTTGGGGTTGCCGAGCAGTGGCCACTGCGCAGCTTATTCAGTTGGAGTTAAAACTGGATGAGCTTTGGGCTCAGCGTTAGATGCGACGACGCTTTGGTGGACGGCAACCGTTGTGAGCCTGTGGGGTCACATCGCTGATTGAACCAACCTCAAGGCCTGCTGCGGCTAGCGAACGGATTGCGGTGTCCTTGCCTGAGCCTGGGCCCTTTACGAACACGTCAACCTTCTTCAGGCCGTGCTCCTGAGCCTTGCGGGCTGCCGACTCGGCTGCCATCTGAGCTGCATAAGGGGTCGACTTGCGCGAGCCCTTGAAGCCAACGTCTCCGGCCGAAGACCAAGAGATGACGGCGCCAGTGGCGTCGGTGATCGAGACGATGGTGTTGTTGAAGGTCGACTGGATGTGAGCCTGGCCCACTGCGATGTTCTTCTTTTCCTTCTTGCGAGGCTTGCGAGCTGCGCCGGCCTTTGCCTTAGGTGCTGCCATTTGGGTTTCTCCTAAATTCTTTCGTCAGTGACACGAAGCAGCGGGGGCTACTTGCGTGCCGCCTTCTTCTTGCCGGCAACGGTGCGCTTCGGGCCCTTGCGGGTGCGAGCGTTGGTCTTGGTGCGCTGACCGCGGACTGGGAGTCCCTTGCGGTGGCGGATACCTTCGTAAGAACCAATTTCTACCTTGCGGCGGATGTCGGCTGCTACGTCGCGACGTAGGTCACCTTCAACCTTGTAGGTTCCTTCGATGAAGTCACGGATTGCAACAAGCTGGTCATCGGTCAAGTCCTTGACGCGAATGTCCTTGTTGATTTTGGTTTCGGTCAGAATCTGAACCGAGCGGGTACGACCGATGCCGTAGATGTAGGTTAGGGCGATTTCCACGCGCTTCGCGTCTGGAATATCGGCTCCGGCAACACGTGCCATTGGATTTCTCCTTGTTGTTTAGAAGGTCTGCGACAGCGCTTCCCAAGTCGGTTGACTCGGGCTCCGGCCTTCTCCGGAGGTGACATCGTCGAGTTTTTGCTCTCGGATGTTGCGTTGCCTTGTTTATCTATTCAGTTGTAAATCGGGAAGAAGCTGATTAGCCCTGGCGCTGCTTGTGGCGTGGGTTCTCGCAGATCACCATGACGCGACCGTGGCGACGAATGACCTTGCACTTGTCGCAAATCTTCTTGACGCTTGGGTTTACCTTCATGTCTCTTACTTCTGTTTGGGGTCATTGCTGACCATTGTTCAAGTCTTTACTTGTAGCGATAGATGATGCGGCCACGAGTCAAGTCGTATGTGCTCAACTCAACAATCACGCGGTCCTCCGGGAGGATGCGGATGTAGTGCTGGCGCATCTTGCCTGAGATGTGCGCAAGGACTTTGTGACCATTAGTCAGCTCTACACGGAACATAGCGTTCGGTAGGGCTTCAACTACTGTGCCTTCGATTTCGATGACACCGTCTTTGTTGGCCATAAACTCACTTATCTGATTCGCTTGTGGTGCTCCGAGCACACGACAAATCACTAACTTTCGTCAATGGATTACGTGTAGAAACACCGAAGTTCAATCTTACGCATTCTTTACCAAAAAATGCTAATTAACTTTCAGTCCATGAGGCTTGACACGAAGATTTGGATGTGAAAAAGTTGCAATATTCTGGGAATTCGTATTTGGGGGAAATTTGAATCCGAAATCATTGGCAAAAATGTTGTCCAGCATGATCGCTGGAGCGATACTATTTTCGCAGGCTTCGCCGGCCGAGGCTTATTGGGCTTGGGGTAGGACTTGGAGTGCCCCTTCCGCGGCAAGATACGTCTACGGGTGGTCTGCCTCGTTCACAAGTTCCGAGAAGACCATTATCGGACGAGCTGCGAGCGCCTACAGCCACACATCTGGTTCAACGCTAAATGTTGACGGCGCTACTTTCACCTCTTCAACTTCTGCTTTAGATAGCGCCGTTTTTCAAATAGCCATGGCGGTGCCAACTGGCGACTTTCCAGACAACGTCGCTGGGCTCACTTGGCGTGGAAACTACCTTGATCCGACCATAAACCTGAGCAACAGAGCAACCGTGTTTCTCAATCCAAGGTGGACTTGGAGTAGCCGCTTTGACGAGGCGAACCGAGTCGCCGACTTTGAGACAGTGACTCTGCATGAGTTCGGGCATGCGCACGGCTTGGGGCACCCATCGCAGGATTGTCCTGCGCAAATGAATTGCCCAATGACCGCCGCAGAAACTGCGTCTGTGATGAATGTAACTTTCACCATTAAACGAACACTTACTAGCGACGACATTGCTGAATTGGCGGCTATTTACTAATGAAAAAATCATCTAATCGTCTATCACTCATATCGTTGACGATTGCATTTGGGATTCTAATGTCGTCTTGCGCAACAAACTCTGCGCAACTAAAACCTGTGCCACACACTACTGAGGCTAGAAATGGTGGATTTTCAGGATACGAAACGGAGTGGACCATGGACCAAATCTCCGCTTTCAAAGAGCCATTACATCTGATTGGCAAGGTAACGAAACTCACTCGGGCCAGTCGAACCTTGTCAAAAGACATGTACTACGACTACGTCGACTATGAAATTAGTGTTCAACAAAGTGATGTGTCGTCTCTTCCAACTCCATTTATTGCGCGCCAGGTTCAGATCGGACTTTCAAACGTTGGTTCGAAGACGATCCATGTCGGAGATTCTGTGGTTTTTATCGGTAGCATTCCGAACCCTGATGATTTCGGCGTTATCCGCGGAGTTGCCGACTGGATGATAAAAGTCGACTCAGCAGGCACTATGGACTTTGGGGATGCAAATGATCACCCGCGGTTCAATGATTACGCTTCAAAGTTCGGACTAAAAGAGCGAAACTAACTGCTTCGTGGATCGACGGGCACAATGCCATAGGCTGCCAACTCGGCGGCCCCGCCATCTAGGGCAGTTAACACCCAGATGCCTTCGGCGTGCACAGCCACCGAGTGCTCCCAGTGCGAGGCATCGGAGCCGTCTTTGGTCGAAACTGTCCACTCGTCGTCAAGAATCTTGACCTTTGGGCTGCCGGCGGTGATCATCGGTTCGATGGCGACACACAGTCCAGGCTTGACCTCTGGGCCCGAAAAGCGGGTTTTGTAGTTGAAAACCGGCGGGTCTTCGTGCATCGAGCGGCCGATTCCGTGGCCGATGTAGTCTTCGAGAATTCCGTAGCGTCCCGCGGTGTAAATAAACTTTTCGATTGCGGTGCCGACCTCGTTGAGCTTTTTGGCTTTCGCGAGTGCTGCAATGCCCGCCCAGAGCGACCCTTCGCAGACTGCTGAGGTGTTTTTGCGGCGCTTGAGAACCTCAGCTGGAACGCCGGCTTCTTCTCCCCCAGGAACGATAACGGTGATCGCCGAGTCGCCGTTCCAGCCATCGGCCGTTTCGGCACCGCAGTCGATCGAGACGATGTCGCCGGCTGCCAAGATGCGCAGCGCAGACGGAATGCCGTGCACAACCTCGTCGTTGATCGAAACACATAGCGTGTGCGAATAGCCAGGCACCAGCTTGAAGTTTGAGTGAGCACCGCGGCGAACCATCTCGGCTTCGGCGATGGTGTCAAGTTCTAGAGTCGAGATGCCAGGTCGAACTGCAGCCTTGACTGCCTCAAGTGCATGTGCGGTGATTTGACCAGCCTCTACCATGCGAATGATCTCGGCTTGGGTTTTGAGAGTGTATTCCTCGCGAGCCATCGTTAGTTGGCAAGACCGCGGGCGTTTAGCGCCTCGAGAATGCGGTCGGTAACCTCGTCGATTGCGCCAAGTCCATCAACCAAGACAACCAAACCACGTGATGCGTAAACACTGGTAAGTGGGGCCGTCTCGGCCGAATAAACCTCTAGGCGACGTCGAATTACATCTTCGGTGTCGTCGGCACGACCCTGCTCGAGAGCACGGTTCAGCAAACGGCGAACAACCTCGTCGGTGTCGGCGGTGAGCTGAATTACGGCGTCTAGCTTGGTGCCGTGTTCGGCCAAGATCGCGTCGAGCTCGGTTACCTGATCTGCGGTGCGCGGATAACCGTCGAGCAAGAAACCGCCGGCGGCATCTTGGTGAGTAAGGCGGTCTCGAACAAGGTCGTTGGTTACGCTGTCTGGAACATATTCGCCACGGTCCATGAACGACTTAGCGAGTTTGCCAAGTTCGGTCTCGTTTTTGACGTTGAAACGAAAGATGTCACCAGTCGAAATGGCAGGAATGTTGAACGCCTTAGCAAGGCGCTCGGCCTGGGTTCCCTTGCCGGCACCAGGCGGGCCGATCAAGAGGAACCGGCTCACTTCAGAAGGCCTTCGTAGTTGCGCTGCTCAAGCTGCGCGTTGATCTGCTTGACGGTCTCGAGACCAACACCGACGATGATGAGGATCGAGGTTCCACCGAACGGGAAGTTCTGGTTTGCGCCAAGCAAAGTCAAAGCCACCAAAGGCAACAGTGCAATCAGCCCAAGGTAGATAGCGCCCGGGAAGGTAACGCGGCTAAGAACATACTCAAGGTATTCGGTGGTCGGACGACCGGCACGGATGCCAGGGATGAATCCGCCGTACTGCTTCATGTTGTCGCTGACCTCTTCAGGGTTGAAGGTGATCGCTACATAGAAGTAGGTGAAGCCGACGATTAGCAAGAAGTACAGAGTCATGTACAACGGGTGGTCACCCTTGGTGAGGTAGTTCGAAACCCAAGTAACCCACGGTGCGACCTGTCCGGTGTTCTTGTCTGGCTGGTTGAACTGAGCGATCAAAGCAGGCAGATAAAGAAGTGACGAGGCAAAGATTACTGGCACAACGCCAGCCATGTTGACCTTGATTGGAATGAAGGTGCTTTGACCACCATAGGTGCGGCGACCAACCATGCGCTTCGCGTATTGAACTGGAATGCGGCGCTGTGACTGCTCGACCAAGATGACGAGTCCGACGATGACCGAACCAAGAAGCAGAACCAACAGCAGGGTCTCAGGGCCCTTGTTGTTCCAGATGGCGATAAGTGATGAAGGGAACTTTGCTGCGATTGAGGTGAAGATCAAAAGCGACATTCCGTTGCCGATGCCCTTGTCGGTGATTAGCTCACCCATCCACATGATCAGACCGGTACCGGCGGTCATGGCTAGAACCATGAGCACAATTGCTGGCCAGGTGCTGTCAACGAGAACGCTCTTCACACAAGAAGCCCCAAACAGTGCACCCTGGCGAGCAACAGCGATCAGAGTGGTCGACTGAAGCACACCAAGAGCAATGGTGAGGTAACGGGTGTATTGAGTAAGAGTTGCCTGACCCGAAGCGCCTTCTTTATAAAGTGCTTCGAAACGCGGAATTACAACACGAAGCAACTGGATGATGATCGACGCGGTGATGTAAGGCATGATGCCCAGCGCGAAGATCGACAGCTGCAAGAGAGCGCCACCACTGAACAGGTTGACCAGCTCATAGAGCCCGCTGGTGTTGGTGTTCGAGGTTAGACAGTCTTGCACGTTGCCATAGTTCACGTTCGGGGCTGGAATGAACGAGCCCAAACGGAATATGGCAACGATCGCAAGAGTGAACAGGAGTTTGTTACGCAGATCAACTGACTTGAAAGTGCGAATGATGGCGTTCAGCAACTCGGAGCTCCTGTGTTAATAGTTACTAGGTTTTGGTTACTCGGAGACCGAGCCACCAGCGGCGACAATCTTCTCTGCGGCGGTGCGCGAGACCTTGTCGACACTGACAGTCAGTTTAACCGAGATGTCGCCATTGCCGAGAACCTTTACAGGCTCGTTCTTGCGAACGGCACCCTTAGCCACTAGGTCTGCAACGGTAACGTTGCCACCCTTTGGATACAGTGCCTCGAGGTCAGCGACGTTCACGACCTGGAAGTAAACCTTGGCTGGGTTCTTGAAACCGCGCAGCTTAGGGGTGCGCATTACAAGACGAACGCCACCACCTTCGAAGCCCGGGCGAACCTGGTAACGAGCCTTAGTACCCTTGGTACCACGACCCGAGGTCTTTCCCTTTGAACCCTCACCACGACCAACACGAGTGCGGTCTTTCTTTGATCCGTCAGCCGGACGCAGGTGGTGAAGCTTTAGAAGGTTGCTCTTCTCTTTTGGTGCAACAGCCTTCTTGGCAGCTGGCTTAGCA
>CAILJO010000016.1 GCA_903834635.1 uncultured Micrococcales bacterium
AGGCGCTCAGCGGCATTCCTGGTTGCGTTGGGGCTGCGCCGGTGCAAAACATAGGTGCTTACGGCCAAGAGGTTTCGAAGACCATAACCCGCCTCGAGTTTCTCGACTTTCAAACCCACGAGGTTATCGAGCTGACTAATGCCGAACTCGGGTTTGGCTATCGCGACAGCATTTTCAAAGCCGGTCGCCTCGGTGTGATCACATGGGTTGAGTTCGAGTTGCAAGATGCCAGCCTCGGTGCCGAGCCACTGTCGCGCCTGACCGAAGCGGTTGGTCGCCCAGTCACGACGCCAGCCGAGGTGCGAGCCGCCGTGCTCGAAACCCGCGCCAGCAAAGGCATGGTGCTCAACCCAAACGACCGCGACACTTTCAGTTGCGGCAGCTTTTTCACCAACCCGATCGTCAGCGACGGTTTTTCGCGCATGATTCCAGGTGAGGCACCAAGATGGCTGCAGCCGGACGGCAACGTCAAGCTGAGTGCGGCTTGGTTGATCGAAAACTCTGGTCTTCGCAAAGGGTTCGCGCTTGGTCACTCCAAGGCTGGGCTATCGACCAAGCACGCGCTCGCTATCACCAACCGTGGTGCCGCGAAGGCATCTGAGGTGTTTGAGCTGTGCAAATACATTCAGCTTCAGGTGGCCAACCGTTGGGGAGTCGAACTGGCCCCAGAGCCCAACTTTGTGGGCAACTTTCACCGCGGCTAGCAGACCATTGCGCTAGTAATGCAAATGCATTACTTTTAACGCATGACTCAACACAAGCCCGAAATCTCGGCCGAATCGACTCTCACCGATCGATACCAAACCACCATTCCAGCGATGGTGCGCAAGGCGCTAGGCCTGACCAAAGGCGACAAGCTGGAGTTCTTGCTCGACGAGAACGGCGGCATCCGACTGTCTCGTCAAAAACCTGAAGAACCTGAACACGTCGACCCTGTCTTGGCAGGGTTTCTAGATCTGTTGGCCAAAGACATCGAAGAGAACCCTCAGAACCTTCGCGAAATCGATGATTCCTTTTGGATCGGAATCGACAAACTCACCGAGGGAGTTGAGGTTGATCTTGACGAAAAACTTGAGTTTGAACCGGGCGAAAACGATGACTGGCTATACCCAGACATTCAGCGATGAACCCACCGATTAACAGTTGGCGTATTTTCGTTCACGAGGGCTTCGAAAAACAGTTGGCGAAACTAGCCGGAGGAATCGTCTGGATGCAGGTGGCCGAGCAAACTACAACCAAGAATGACCTGCGCAAAAAGGTGCTCAAGGCGATTAAGCGAACGATGTTTGAATCGGTCCCCGCTTCGCCAGGTCGAGCTGAGCACCGACTCGGTCACACCATAGGCCGTGAAAACAGCGCCTGGTTTCGCGTAAAGGTTTTGCAGCAGTACAGACTTTTTTATCGTTACGACAGCGCAAGCAAAATCATTGTTTACGTATGGGTCAACGACGAAGACTCGCTGAGGGCATATGGTTCAAAGACCGACGCCTATGCCACGTTTAAGAAAATGCTCGATGGAGGATATCCACCGAGCACTTTCGAAGAACTGCTAAAAACTTCGCGCGAACTCTAGGCAAAAAGCTTCTGCAGGCGCTGGATGCCTTCGAGCAGCGGGCCATCGCCCAACGCGTAGCTCATGCGCACATAACCCGACGGGCCAAAAGCCTCACCAGGCACAAGCGCAACCTCGGCAGCATCCAAGATGTAGTCACAAAGCTCAAGCGAAGTGTTGATCATCTTGCCGCCCCACTCGC
>CAILJO010000017.1 GCA_903834635.1 uncultured Micrococcales bacterium
GCCGAAGAGGGTGGCAACCAGGCGATGCGTGCATCGAGCGCTGTTCACTACTCAACCGTCGACCAGGCCATCTGCTGCGACAACCATCTTTATGAAACCTCGCAGTTGCTCAACGTGGCCAACTACCAGGCCGACTTTCACACCTATGGCATGGGCTGGACACCCAACCGAATGGACTTCTATGTCGATGGCCAACTGTTCTGGAGCGTAACCCCAGCAAATCTGCGCTCAAACGTCTGGAAGTTCAATGAACCGTTCTTCCTGATTCTCAACAACGCTGTCGGCTTCTTCGGCGGCAACTACGATGGCTGGGCCAGCAGCCAGATGACCATCGACTATGTGCGCGCTTGGCAACTAGACGGAAACGGTATCGTTACGAAGCACTAGTTGTGGCCGAAGGCATCTTTGATGGTGACGGTGTGCAGGCCGCGAGACTTTAGCAGCGTGCGAATGCGGTCGAAGTTTTGAACGGTGCGGTTGCTGTTGGCGTGGTCGATCACGATGCGACCGTCAAGCATCCACTTTTGGCACAAACCCCAAACCTTGGCTGCCGTCGTGTTGCTGTCTGAGCCTGTCGACCCAAACCAGAGCACCGGCGATGTATAGCCGATGTCGTGGGCGATCTTGATAACTCGTTCGTCGATGTAGCCAAACGGAGGGCGAAAATAAGTGCCTGCACTGACGTTGAAGTTGTCTTCGATGTAGTGCCCGCAGTGTTGCAACTCGCGTTTGATTCCGGCGGCGTCAAGGCGCAACAGGTTTGCGTGCGTCATGGTGTGGTTGGCAAGTTGCAGGCGACCGGTGGCGGCCAGCGCGCTGATTGGTTTGGCCAAGTGCTTCCAAGCGCCCGATCTTGGCAGCACAAACATGGTCATGCGCAGGTCGCTGTGGTCTTCGAGCAGTTTCACATAGCTGGTGAGGGCCGATTGCGAGAACCCGTCGTCGAGTGTCCAGGCCATGCGCTTGGTTGATGACTTGGGCAGAACATCGATGCAGCCTTTAGGCCATGCGAAGGCGGGCGTTGCGTCAAGCGGGTTGAGCGCAAGGTCGCTGGCCGCCAACAACGATGCCGCGGCGGCCCCAGCTGTCAAAAACTGTCGCCGGTCCATGGGTTGAGCCTAGCCCAGTTTGGTGTCTGAGCGCGGTGTTAGCATAAAGCCACATCCGCAAAGGGGGACAACGTGAATAACAACAACAAGATCGGTTGGTGCTCGGGCATTCTGTTGCTTGTAGTGCTGTTGTGGATTGGTCAGACTTTTATAAAGGTCTTCTTTCAGTCGGGTGTTCTCGGTTTCATCGGGTTTGTGCTGCTAATCACGGCCATCGGTTTCTTGGTTTCTTGGCGTCGCGGCGAGAAGGCCACTAACAACAAAGAGCAGTTGGTGCGCATGGCCGGCCAGTGCGACACCTTGGCTGCGCAGCTGGGCAAGTCGACGACAAATGGTTTGGTGTTGAAAAACGGCGAGTTCTTGGTTGGCACTCTTAGCCAGGCTGGGCTGCTTGAGTTTGTGAGCAACGGTTCAAGCTATTCGGGCATGAACAACGGTGTTGGCTTGCGAATCACTAACGGCATCACTTGGAACGTTTCGGGGTCTTCGGGTCAGTTGACTAAGAATCCTGAGGTCGAGCAGGTTGTCGATTTCGGCTCGGTGATTTTCACTAACGAGCGTGTGCTGTTTGCCGGCACCAAGTTCACTCGTGAGTGGGCGTTTGCCAAGATGGTGAATGTTTCAACTTCGGCTAATGGTGCGTCTGTGCACATGAACGTGATCGGGCAGAGCAAGGTCTCGGGTTTGAGTTATACGAATGCGGGCGAGCTAACCCCCGGCATCCTCATGAGCGTCGCTCAGACTGCGGCCGCCCAAGGCCAACCTGCTGCCGTGCGTTTGGCTCAAACCTATGCCAAGCAGTTTCGCGAGATCAAGGCTTAGGCAGCCAACGCCCATTGCTCGTCGAGATAAATAAAGTTCAATCCTGACACCGTGTAATAGCTCCAGTGGATGTTCTCTTTGATTCCTACGAGCGTGACGCTAACTCCGGCGGCGATTAGTTCTTTTACCTTTGGCTGCATGCGGTGATCGCCGGTGCCAAGAAAGACTTGGCTAAAGTTTGCCGCCACATAGTCGACTGCTAGATATTCGATGATTGCGTCGTCTGCACCATCTTTGCCCTCGCGAATTTCCTTTGCAGCATTCGGCCACCCAAATGTGATTGCTTCGGCAGTGCGTTTGCCCGTTGCCAAAAAGTACTGGTCTTGCTCGCCGGGGTTTACGCCGAGATCCCATGCTCGATGAAGGTGTTCGACATCTGCCGTGTCAAAGATGCCGCCACTTAGTTCGTTCTCAACATCAAGAGCGTGAAGAGCGCGGGTCGGAGCTTTCTTAGTTTTCATTGCACTGCCTTTCGTCGATTGGGATACGAATCTACAAGCCACCACCGACATTTATTCCGCTGGCCCTTAAGAGGGAATGGCCCCAACCTTTCGGCTGGGGCCACCCTCGGCTCCGCTAGCGAAGCAACATAATTTCGGCGATCAAAATCATCACCTTGATCACGAGTATCGCTAGTTCAAGTAACGACTTGTCTCTCATGAACCCTCCCCACATTGTGGGTGTGACCGCGGAGCGACAAATCAGAAACGTTTATTGCGCAAGGCAAAAAGCCGTTTTATACTCTTAGGAGAGGGCTCCTTGGAGTAAATCCAATTCGTCGCTCACCCGAGCTTCGAGCTTAAACCGTCAGCTGATACTGACGGTTTTTTGCTCTTAACTGGTCCAGACAATGTCACACTGACTGCCCAGCCAGACGATTCTCCCACCGGGCAATAGCCCCAAACGAGGGCGACCCAAATCTGCGCATAACTCGCTTCGGGCGCCGGCGCATCCGAGAAAAATGTCCCACCCCACCCCTAGAGTCGACTCAACAAGTGAGGAGCACCATGGCAAAACGAGCGACATACAAGCAGTATCAAACCGAACCTTTTCAGATCTCGCGTTCGAAGATCGAAGACTTTGTGCGCTGCTCGCGCTGCTTTGTGCTCGACCGCAAGCAGGGGGTGGCGAGGCCTTCATCCCCGCCGTTCACCATCAACACAGCCGTCGACACTCAGCTCAAGAAAGAGTTCGACATTCACCGCGAGGCCGGCACGGTTCACCCGGTGGTGGCTGCGGCCGGGCTAAACCTGGTTCCGTTCAAGCACCCC
>CAILJO010000018.1 GCA_903834635.1 uncultured Micrococcales bacterium
AAGCTCAGAACCAGCGTTGAAACCGAACCAGCCGAACCAAAGCAGTGCTACACCAAGCAATGTAAGTGGCACGTTGTGTGGCTGAGTGATGCCCTTGCTGAACCCAAAGCGCTTACCAAGAACAATTGCTAGGGCTAGGCCTGCAGCGCCCGCGTTGATGTGCACCGCTGTGCCACCAGCGAAGTCGATCACGCCGAGCTTCACGAGCCAACCGCCATCGTGGTGGTCGGCGGCTGTACCGAAGTTAAACACCCAGTTCGCGACCGGGAAGTAGACGAGAGTAACCCAGATGCCGGCAAAGATCATCCATGCACCGAATTTTGCTCGGTCGGCAATGGCACCAGAAATTAGTGCGACGGTAATGATTGCGAAGGTCGCTTGAAAAGAAACGAATGCAAGAGTCGGGTAATTCGACCCAGCCGGCACTGCCAACGCATTAGCCACTTCTTGGTTAAGACCCAGCGATGCAGTGTCGATGCCAAAGAGCCCGTGCACACCAAGATAGGTCGCGCTGTCTGATGAGTTGAACGAAATGGCATAGCCATAAAGCACCCACAACACGCCAACAAGCCCGAGTGAACCGAACGAAAGCATCATCATGCTGACGACAGATTTGGCCTTTACCATTCCCCCATAGAAGAACGCGAGCCCTGGTGTCATCAAAAGAACGAGAGCGGCAGTTATCAAGACATAAGCGGTATTTCCCTGATTCACAGGCACCTCCAGATTGCGGTTGAGGCGCAAAGTTTTGCGCTTGCCTACATGGTGCTAGTGCAGTGTTTCGTGAATCGCGTGTTTATGTTTCGAGATTGTTAAACCTAAACCGAGTCAAATTCTATGTTCATGGCCCCAAGACGAGAGATTGCGCGCAGGTACTTCTTGCTGAAGCCGCCGGCCACGTGGTGTGGCAAGAACACTTCAGCGGCATCTGCCCCCGAGTGCATCATTTGAACTTGATTCTCATAACAGCGATCAACGAAGGTGACAAATCTGAGTGCCGCTGATTGGTCATCAATCGGTTGCAGGTCTTCGATGGCGATCTGATCAAACTGCTCAGAGAGCTTTGTGTATCTAGAAGGATGTAGCGAGCCCAGCGCCTTTAGCAACTCAGGCATGCTGCAAGTTAGAACCCTCACATTGCTGTTCTCTTGGCGCGCAGTGAACGATTGCAGGGTTTGCAAAGAGACACCTGGGATGCTGCGCTCGCTAGACCGGTGTCGGTAATCCTCACCTTCAATGCGCAAGATCTCAAAGGAATCAGCAACCGAGGCGATCTCTCTGGCGAAATCTGCGGCGGCGAAACGGCCCTGGCCGAGGGCATTAGGTGGAGTGTTTGAAGTCGCAGCGAAACTCGTGCCATTTGCCGAAAGCTCTTTCAGAAGCCGAGACATCATCATGGTGTCACCTGGATCATCAAGTTCAAACTCATCGATGCAAATCAGCTCAAATTTCTTTAACACGTCAAGTGTGGTCGCGAAGCCAAGGGCGCCAATCAATGATGTGAAAGCAAGAAAAGATCCAAAGAGCTTTTGGCCCTTGTAACTGTGGAAGCATGCCGCCAGAAGGTGCGTTTTGCCAACGCCAAACCCACCATCGAAATATATGCCGACCTGCTTGTTGCGCTTCGACTTCTTGATTGACTCGACGAACACCTGCGCCTTTTTAGCCGCGGTGGCCTGAGACTCAAAGTTGGCATCCGGGCGGTAGGTTGCAAATGTTGCCTGCAAAAACTCTTTCGGAGGAACGAGTTCGGCGATGAGTTCAGCGACGTCTACATCAGTCGTGAGCTGCGTAATAGTGAGTAGCATCGCGCTTTCCGTAAACGAATCAAGGCTCAAGGGTCATAATTACATAGGAGCAACTTGCACCAATGAGTCTAAACCGTGAGGCAATAAAGCATGTCTGTTGAATTCGACGCGAACGAAGAGTTCGCCCAATACG
>CAILJO010000019.1 GCA_903834635.1 uncultured Micrococcales bacterium
GGTGAACCGTGACGGTCGCGCATGAGGTAGTTGATCAGACCCTTGTCGCGCTCGGATGCCTCGGTGCCGGCCGAAGCCGATTCGAGGGTTTGCTCACCCTGGGTTGACACACGTGCAGCAAAAAGCACGTCGGAATCTTTGGCGTTCGAACGAACGAGCTCGACGGTTACGTCGCTGCGGAATTTGATTTCTGACACGCAAACAATGCTATCGGGGCTTGGCGTTGCAAGATTGCGTAACACTCCGACTTGGCTTTGATGTTCAACCTAACCTTGAACCATGCCCGTAGAAACCCGCCTGCTAGCACTCGCTGCACTCGTCGCGTTCGCGGCGCTCGCAGGGTTAGTTTGGCGAGCAACCACGGGTCGCGCAAGGCGCATCGTGGCTGGTCAACAAGTCAATCTCAACGACCTTGGTGCGTTCAAAAACGGTCAGCCGGTCACGAGCTTTGGATCAAAGGTCACTTTTCTTCAATTTTCTGGAGAATTTTGCACGCAGTGCCCTCCGACCGCTCGCGTTCTAGGTGAGCTCGAGGCCAAAACGCCTGGTGCGCTTCACATCGAGGTAGACATCACGAACCGCCTGGACCTCGCAAATCGCTTCAACATTCTGCAAACCCCAACGACCTTGGTGCTCGATAAAAACGGAATCGTGAAATCGCGAATCTCCGGGGCACCGAAAACCACAACCCTTGAGTCCGAGTTAGGAACCTTCGCAATCTAATGTCAACCAAACAAATCGACCCTCGCGGACCCCGCTTTGGCGCTGCCATCACCACCGTTTTGCTTGCCACTGACATCTTCTTGGCACTCGACTCAACAACTGCTGACGCGGCCTTTATCCTGCTAGTCGCAATCACGGCCCTATTCGCAATCGGCGCCATCTTTGGCAATGCCAAGCACCCGTACGGTTGGATTTTCAAGAACCTGATTCGCCCGCGACTAGGCAACCCTAAAGAACTCGAAGATGCCGCTGCACCTCAGTTTGCCCAGGGAGTCGGACTCTTCGTCGCAGGCGCTGGAGTGATTCTGCACATCTTCGGCGTTCCAAACGCAGTTGTGATCGCTGCCGGTGCGGCGTTTGTAGCTGCGTTCTTGAACTCTGTGTTCAACTACTGCCTCGGTTGCCAGATCTACTTCAGGCTAAAGCGCCTTCGCGTCATTCGCTAGTTCGATGGCCTTGCGCATGCTAGCCCTGGCTCGTTTGCGGTCTCCAGCTGCGTCATAAACCAAGCCAAGCGCAAACCAATTCTTCCAGTTCGCTGGGTCGGCGTCGGTATTGGCTCGGTATTTGACGAACTCGGCATCGGCGGATGCGCGAACAACTCTGCCGCTAGGTCGCATTTCGAAATCGAATCGGGGCCACTCCCCTGCATCTTCGAGAACCTTGCCGAGCTTTTCTACACGAAGCCCAAAGCGAAGTTCAGCAACGATGAAGACAATGGCCAGCGCCGGAAAAATCAAGAGCAACCAGCCCATGAACACGGCAACCGTGATTCCGGTTTGAATCATTCGGAACGCAGAGTTGCCAAGTAGAGCCACATACATAATGGTCAGTGCGGTGGTTACGACCGCGCCAAGCTTGGCTGAAGTCATTAGCTCAGAACGTTTTCGAGACCGACGACTAAACCCTTGGCGCTTGCGGTGAAACGAATCGCTGCCAGGATGCCGGCCGAGTAGGCGGCAACTGAAGTTGTCTCGTGACTGATGGTGAGAAGTTCACTGTCGCCACCCAGCAAGACGTCCTGCTTGGCAGAAACACCATTTAGGCGAAGGCTGTGGATAGGAACGCCGGCGACGATCTGCCCGCGGGCATCCTGGTCGGCTCCGGTCACTAGGCCGGCAGCGCCTCGCTGCTTGGCAATCAACTCGGCAGTGCGAACAGCTGTGCCTGACGGTGAGTCGATTTTGTGGGCGTGATGAGCCTCAACGATTTCAATGGTCGAAAAGTGCTTGGCTGCTTCGGCAGCAAAACGAGTCGCCAGCATTGAGCCAATAGAAAAGTTGGGGATGACCACCACGGCAGAACCAGAGCGCTCGACCGTTGATTCGATTTCGGCGAGTTTGGCAGCCGACCAGCCACTGGTGCCGACCAAAATCGGTGTTCGCTGCTCGAGGGCGTGGCGAACGACGTTCTCGCTCACTTCGAGTTTGGTGACATCAAAAATCACGTCTGCACCAGCGGTTTGCTCTAGCTCTGACTTGCTGTCGAGCGCCGAGTGTAGGTGAAGATCTTGCGCACCCTCGATTAGGTCGAGAGCAAGTTTGCCCATGCGCCCGCTGGCGCCGACAACAGATACTTTGATGCTCATTGGTCTATGTTATCGACAGCGCTTAGACGAGACCGTCGAAGGTATCGAAGGTAACGTCACCGACGGCAACAATCGTCTTCTCTCGCGTCAAAATATCTGCGGCCAGCGATTGAACATCTTCGAGAGTAACTGCGCGATAGCGTTTTAGTGCCTCATCGAGGTCAACAAAGTCACCAGTGCCCAACTCGGTCCCAGCCAATCGGCTCATGCGAGCCTGGGTGCTTTCAAACTTCAAGGCGAGCCCGCCAGAGATGTTGCCATAGGCGAGTTCGAGCTCATCCTTGGTAATTCCGACCTCGGCGATCTTGGTGAACTCGGCGATCATGAGGTCAGCTACCTCGCGGCTCTTGGCCGGAGAACAGCCCGCATAAAGACCGAAGACAGCACCGTCTGAATAGCCCTGGTTGAAAGAGTAGGTCGAATAGGCCAATCCACGCTTTTCGCGAATTTCTTGAAACAACCGAGATGACATTCCGCCACCTAGAACGGTGTTCAAAACAGACATTGAATAACGGCGTTCGTCGTCGCCAATAAGCCCTTGAGTGCCGATTAGGACGTTCGTCTGGGCGTTGTCTTCATGAATCACTCGGATGGCTTCGCCGCGAGCGATGCTCGCCTGAACATTGTCACGTCTTGGTCTCGGACTCGACTTTGCCGAGAGATCCCAGCCAGCGTCGCTCAGCGACTTTTCGACAAGCGCGATGATTTCTTCGTGCTTGACAGCTCCGGCGGCGGCAATGACTAGGTCTTCGGGACGGTAGTTGGCCTTGTAGTGCTCCCACACGGCATCGCGCGATACAGCGCCAATAGTTTCTTTAGTTCCGCCGATTGGTCGCCCAAGAACATGATCGCCGAGCACTGCCTCAAAGAATGCCTCGTGGGCGACATCTGATGGGTCATCCTCGTTCATTGCGAGTTCTTCGAGAATGACGGTTCGTTCGTTTTCAAACTCTGTCGCATCAATCACCGATGACGTCAGCATGTCGCCAATCACATCGATGGCTAGCGGCACGGCGGACTGCTGAACGCGTGCGTAATAAGACGTGTGTTCTTTGCCAGTTGAGGCGTTTGAGGATCCACCAACGGAGTCAAAGGCTACGGCAATCTCAAGCGCCGAGCGCTTGCGTGTTCCTTTGAAAAGCAGGTGCTCCAAGAAGTGCGTGCTTCCAAAGTGGCCGTTGGTTTCGTCGCGGCTGCCTACGCCAACCGAAAACGACACGGATGCGCTCTGCACACCCGGCACCGACTCGGTTAAAACGCGAACACCGCTCGGGTGAACAGTGCGGCGAACCACACTGCCACCCGAAGCGGTGAACTCGATTTCGTTCTGATCGAGAGAAAAATGAATTTCGGTCACGTTTGCCCGTTCAGAACTAGTTGGATTTATTCTTCGTCTGAGTCGTTTGACTCGTTCGAAGCGGCTGCATCGCCCTCAACGACTGGTGACAGCGAAAGCTTGCCACGGTCGTCAATCTTGGTGATTTCAACCTGAAGCTTCTGGCCAACCTCAAGCACGTCTTCGACGTTCTCGACGCGCTTGCCGCCAGAGATCTTCTTTAGCTCTGAAACGTGAAGCAGACCGTCCTTGCCAGGAACCAGCGAGATGAAGGCACCGAAGGTAGCCAACTTCACAACCGTTCCAAGGAAACGCTCGCCGATCTCAGGAATGTGAGGGTTAGCGATTGCGTTCACTGCCGAACGAGCAGCTTCTGCCGAAGGACCATCGGTTGCACCGATGTAGACGGTTCCGTCATCTTCAATCGAGATGTCAGCGCCGGTGTCCTCTTGGATCTGGTTGATCATCTTGCCCTTAGGGCCAATGACCTCACCGATCTTGTCAACGGGAATCTTGACCGAGATAACGCGTGGAGCGGTCGGTGCCATTTCGTCAGGCTCAGAGATGGCCTGCTTCATGACATCGAGGATGCTCAAACGTGCTTCACGAGCCTGACCCAGCGCGCCAGCCAAGACCGATGAAGGAATTCCATCGAGCTTGGTATCTAGCTGAATCGCGGTGATGAATTCGCTGGTACCGGCGACCTTGAAGTCCATGTCGCCAAGGGCGTCTTCGGCTCCGAGGATGTCGGTTAGGGCAGCGTATTCGGTCTTGCCATCAACGGTGTCTGAAATCAGACCCATTGCGATACCGGCAACAGCTGCGCGCAGTGGAACACCGGCGTTGAGCAACGACAGGGTCGATGCACAGACCGAACCCATCGAAGTCGAACCGTTTGAACCAAGAGCCTCAGATACCTGACGGATGGCGTAAGGGAACTCGTCACGAGCAGGCAGCACAGGAACCAGTGCGCGCTCTGCAAGAGCGCCGTGACCAATTTCGCGACGCTTTGGAGTGCCAACACGACCAACTTCACCAGTTGAATAAGGCGGGAAGTTGTAGTTGTGCATGTAGCGCTTGCTGGTGACAGGGCTTAGCGAGTCAATCTGCTGCTCCATCTTGAGCATGTTCAAGGTGGTGATACCCAGAATCTGGGTCTCTCCACGCTGGAAGATTGCCGAGCCGTGAACGCGTGGGATAACGCCAACTTCGGCGTCTAGCACACGGATGTTGCGAAGACCGCGACCGTCGATACGAACGCCTTCCTTCAACACACGGGTGCGAACAACGTGCTTGGTTACTGACTTGTAGGCAGCCGAAACCTGTCCGAGCTGCTTCTCGTCTAGCTTGTCGGATAGCTGCTCTTTGACCGAAGCCTTTAGCGCGTCGTCTGCATCCTGGCGTTCCTGCTTGTCAGCGATGAGGTAGATCTTGCCAAGTTCGGTTTCTGCAAGTGCAGCAACCTCGGCGTAAACCTCGTCGGTGTAAGGAGGGAACACAGGATACTCGGTTAGCGGCTTGGCTGCCTTAGCTGCCAAACGGCTCTGAGCTTCGCACAGTTCCTTTAGGAAAGGCTTTGCAGCCTCTAGGCCCTGAGCGACGATCTCTTCGGTAGGAGCCTGAGCGCCTTCCTGCTTGATCAGGTTCCATGAACCCTCGGTTGCTTCGGCTTCGACCATCATGATTGCAACGTCTTCGACGCCGTTCTCGGTGATTAGGCGACCGGCAACGACCATGTCGAACACGGCGCGGTCAAGCTGCGAGTGCTTAGGGAATGCAACCCACTGGCCGTCGATGAGTGCAACACGCACACCCGAAACTGGACCAGAGAATGGCAAACCAGCAAGCTGGGTTGACATCGAAGCCGCGTTGATTGCAACAACGTCGTAGCGCTCGTCTGGGTTGATCGACATAACGGTGACAACAACCTGAATTTCGTTGCGAAGACCGTCAGAGAACGAAGGGCGTAGTGGGCGGTCGATTAGACGACAGGCCAAGATTGCTTCGGTGCTTGGGCGACCTTCACGACGGAAGAATGACCCTGGGATGCGGCCAGCTGCATACATCTTCTCTTCCACGTCAATAGTCAAAGGGAAGAAGTCGAACTGGTCTTTTGGCTGCTTGCTGGCGGTAGTCGCCGAGAAAAGCATGGTTTCTCCGTCTAGGTAGACAGAGGCGGCACCTTGTGCCTGCTGGGCTAGACGCCCGGTTTCGAAACGGATGACACGCTTGCCGTGCTTGCCGTTGTCGATGATTGCATATTCGTATTCCGTGCCGTCCATCGGCTCGTAGTTGTCTGGACCTACCATGGTCCCTCCTCTTTATGTTGCGTCGTGCGCTGCCGTCAAGGTTTTTGAATCGGCAAAATGCGCGTGAGCGTAGGCGGCGAATAAACGTCTCCACATTGGTGGGTTGCCCTGGTCTGCAGTTGAAAACCTTGGTATCTCACCAAGATCCACGACCGAAGACCAGCAAACTCGCTACGTCGCTCTCTAAAAGGGTAGCAGGTGGGTGCGACAAAGGCTAGAACCCTTTTCGTGGCGGTTAAACAAAAATCGCCCCGACTAATCGGGGCGATTTTAGAAGACCTAGCGGCGCAGGCCGAGGCGCTCGAGGAGCGCACGGTAGCGGGCGATGTCAACCTTCTGCAAGTAACCAAGCAGGCGACGACGCTGACCAACAAGAAGTAGCAGGCCACGACGGCTGTGGTGGTCGTGCTTGTGCTCCTTGAGGTGCTCAGTGAGGTCTTTGATGCGCTGAGTCAGAACAGCGATCTGAACCTCAGGAGAACCGGTGTCACCTGGGTGGGTTGCGTATTCGTTGATGATTGCGGTCTTAACGCTTGCTTCTAGTGCCATAACTCGGTCCTTTCTAAACCTCGCTGCGCGGCGCTCCAGACGCAATGTCTGGGGCTCTCTTTATCCGCGGCCGTTACACGGCAACTTCTCAAGCATAGTCTGAAGAGAAGAACAATGCCAGCCCCGATTGAGGCTGGCATTGTGAAATCTGCGACTAAGCGGTGGTTCCGCCGTTGTCGATTGGTGCTGACGTGGCATCGGTGACGTATTTATTGCCCTCAGCCGCGGTTTTGGTCTTGCTGCAGTAGAAAACCAACAAAGTGATTGCAACTGCGGTTGATACAGCAAATGTCGCCAGAAGTGGAACGAGAGAACCGTTGAAAACACCGGCATTTATCGCGTCTACGATGGGGCCGCTTCCATCTTGGTCAAGTTGAATAAGCGCATCTTGAAGTTGGGCAGTGGTGTATGACCCGAACACCGGAACAAATTCCGACAAGAAAGTTGTGACTAACCAAGCAACGGATGCAAGAATCGCCAGCCCAGACAAAAGCCAAAGCGGGCTTCGACCTGCGTCACGCAAACGTCGGGCGGCAACTGCCAGACCCGGAACCACCAAGGCGAGCTGAACAATGTTGCTAAGAGTGCTGGTTCCAGCCACGTTGTCGATTGTGTTGGTCACCAGGCCTAGCAAGAAGGCAAAGAGTGCCCAGTACCAATATTCAGGTCGTGAAGCGACACCTTTGAAGTTGGCGTAGTTTTTGAAACCGGACTTGATTGCATCAATGAAAGTCATTTGTGCTCCCCTGTTTTATTTGGACGTGTTTAGAGTTTAGGCGTTGGGTTGCGCAACACCGAGGATGTCGCGAATCTTGAAAATATCGCCATTTATCGCGCGAAGAAGCGATTCCAGTCCATCGAATTTGGCGGCATGACGAACAAAAGCAACGTATTCCAGCGTGACAATTTTGTCGTATAGGTCTAGATCGTTTCGATCGATAACATGTGCCTCTACGAGACGGGGCACGGCTTGAAAGGTCTCGTTGATTCCTACCGAGAGAGCCGTTGCATAACGCTCTTCGCCCACGTATAGCCAGCCAGCATAGACGGCATCCAGTGGCAAATAACCCTCAGCCTCGCGTGACATGTTGGCGGTCGGAAACCCGATTTGGCGGCCTATTTTTAGACCGTGCTCGATCATGCCGATTGTCGTGTGCGGGCGACCCAACATTTTGGCGGCCGAAGCTACGTCTCCCTCGTCTAATAGCGCCCGAATCCTGGTCGTCGAGACGACATCTCCGTCAAAAACAACTGGAGAAACTTCACGCACCCTAAAACCGAATTTTGATCCCAACTCGCGAAGCGTTTCGACAGTGCCCGCTCCCCCTTTGCCGAATCTGAATCCGTGTCCAACCAAGACGAATGAGGCTTTGAGTCCTTGAACTAGATACTTTGTGACGAACTCTTCAGGTGAAAGTGAAGCGAATTCGTCGTCGAATTCGACCGACAAGATTGCCTCAACGCCAGCCTGATCGAGCAAATACTCTTTTTGGCGCTGACCAATCAAAGGCAACGGAACGCTTTGAGGATTTAGGACTGTATGTGGATGAGTTGAGAACGAAAGCACAATCGGGGCCAGACCTTGATCATCGGCTACGTCGATTAATTCAGCCAACAATTGCTGGTGACCGAGGTGAATGCCGTCAAACTTGCCGATAGTTACAGCGGTCTCGGCAAAATCACTCGGCACCTCAGAAAGAGAGTTCCAACTAATCAACTTCAGGCTTTCTTGCGAAGGTAGAACAAACCGATCACAGGCATAAACAATGGGAAAAAGGCATAGCCAATTCCAAAAGTCGTCCAGACGGTCTTTTGAGGAAAAAGGGTTGGGTCAATTAGCCCAGAAAAGCCAACAGCAAGCACAAAGGTAAGTTCAACCGCAAGCAAGACTATGGCCGCCGAGCGCCACCCTCTGATCATTGACACAGTTACAAAAACATAAACAAGAGCCGCCGCTGCCGACAAGGAATAAGGCAGGGGCGCTAAGGAAAATTTGGTGGCAAGTTCGAAGCTTGAACGTCCCAAAGCCGCAAATGCTAAAACGGCATAAATCGCTATCAAAACGCGATTGACAGTGAAATTCGACTTGATGGAGGCCATGACACTAGCCTACCCAAAGTTAGTTAAGGCTTTTGAGTCGGAATCGGAAGACCGCGACGCACAGCCACCAAGGCGACATCACGAACGTACTCGCTCAACTGGTTGAACGAAGATGCTCCCAGCGAGCCCTGGCTGTCTAGACGCAGCAGGAACAGCGCGTTGGCACGATTAGTGAGATTGTCTTTGCCACAAACGGTCAAATTCACAGGATAGATAGCCCCATAGGGAGTGGAAGCAACATCGAATCCGGACATAACCAAAGGTGCTTGGTTGTAATCAATGGTGACCGTGACGTTGTCACCGTTCTGCTTTGGAACCCACTGAGTTGCGGCCGAGCCAATCCCCATGTTGTCTGGAGTGGCCAGTACCTGACCATTGTCGTCGTGACCCACGATGAAGTTCACCGGAGTGACGGCGTTGGATAGTCCAACGCTGTGCGGCAGAATCGCAATCTCACCTTCGGCAAGAGGCTCAAAGGTCTGGTCACCGGTAGAAAGAGTGAATTTAGCTGAGACTGATGCCCCTAGGTGGTCGAACCA
>CAILJO010000020.1 GCA_903834635.1 uncultured Micrococcales bacterium
AGAACATCAGCGAGCCGGCTGCTTCGGCCTCAACGAAAACTGCATTGAAGGCACCGCGAACGGCTGCCAGCGGGTGCTCGCGCGGAACGAGAGCCGGATACACGCGGGCACTAACACCCTCTGCGCCAGCCTCGTCAGCATCGATACGCTCGGCAATGGCAAGCAACTTAATGACGTAGCCGTTCTCGCGCGCAGAAGTCATTTGCTCTTTGGTGACCTTGGTAATGCCCTCGCGGTAAACATGGTCGAGCGGAACCTCGGTGTGGAAAGCAAGCGAAGCCAAAATGGCGACCTTTTGCGCAGCATCGTAGCCTTCGACGTCGAGGCTTGGGTCAGCCTCTAGGTAGCCCAACTCGGTTGCTTCGCCCATGGCCTCTTCGAGAGTTAGACCGGCACTGTCCATGCGGTCAAGGATGTAGTTCGTCGAACCATTGACGATTCCCATGATTCGGTTGACTTTGTCACCTGCAAGTGACTCACGAAGTGGGCGAATAATTGGAATCGCCGCAGCGACGGCAGCCTCGAAGTACAACTGAGCGCCAACCTGCTCGGCAGTGTCAAAGAGCTCGGTTCCGTGCGTGGCAAGAAGAGCCTTATTGGCGGTAATCACGTCGGAGCCAGAGTTGAGCGCCTGCAAAATGTAGCTGCGTGCCGGCTCAATTCCACCCATGACTTCAATGACAATATCTGCCGACAGAATCAGGTGTTCGGCATCGGTAGTCAAAAGCTCCACTGGGATGTCGGCGCTGCGCTTGGCATTTAGGTCGCGAACTGCAACACCGATCAACTCGAGCTCAGCACCAACTCGGGCGGCTAACTCGGCCTTGTTTTCTAGAAGCAGTCGGGCCACTTGGGCACCGACAGAGCCTGCACCCAAAAGTGCAATGCGAAGTGGACGGTAATCGATCACGGTTATTCCTTGCCGTTCTTCGGAAGATTTTTTTGTAGCTCTTGAAAACGCACGTCGCGAACAAAGAGGTCTGCCTCGGTTTCGCCACGCACAATCAATCGTGCCTGACCATCCCTCACTGCCACAACTGGCGGGCGGGTCAAGAAGTTGTAGTTGTTAGACAACGAGTAGCAGTATGCGCCGGTAGCGGCCACTGCAATGATGTCATTATTTGCGACATCGGAAGGCAAATAGTCGGCGCGCACGACGATGTCGCCACTCTCGCAATGTTTGCCGACGACTCGCACCAGCGCAGCATCTTGGTCTGAGGTTCTCGACACCAAACGAGTCTGATAATCGGCGGCATAAAGGCTTGGGCGCATGTTGTCGCTCATTCCTCCGTCGACGCTCACGTATTTGCGAACGGCCGGAGCAGAGCCGTCGGTGACGGCCACATCTTTGATGGTGCCAACGGTGTATAGCGTGATGCCAGATTGGCCGATCATCGCGCGCCCTGGCTCGAAGGCGAGGACAGGAACTTCGATTTGCCGCTCTTCACACGCCAACTTCACGCCCTCGGCGATTTTGAAGGCGATGGTTTCGATGTTTGGCGCGTTGTCGGCACTTGTGTAGTTAATGCCGAAACCTCCACCGAGGTTAAGTTCTGGAACCGGCCCTGCGCTGAGCAGTTGAGAGTGCACTTCGATCAAGCGTCGCGCCGCCTCGACAAAACCGTCGGCCTCGAAAATCTGCGAACCGATGTGCGAGTGGATGCCCAAGAACTCGAGGTGGGCATCGCTTCGGATTCTTGCAACCAATGCGGCGACATCCTGGCGGGCAATGCCAAACTTTTGATCTTCGCGCGCGGTGGCCAAGTATTCGTGGGTGCTGGCGTGCACGCCGGCATTCACACGGATGCGCACTGCTTGCACCTTGCCCTGCGCCTGGGCAGCCGATGCGATGCGCTCAAGTTCAATTTCACTATCGATGACAATCGCACCGACCCCGGCACCAACGGCACGGCCGATTTCGGCCAAGGATTTGTTGTTTCCGTGGACACCAATGTTTTCGGGCGCTACTCCCCCGGCGAGCGCCGCTGCGAGTTCGCCACCTGATGCAACATCAAGATTTAGCCCAAGCTCGCTGACCCAGTTTGCGACCTCGGTGCACAAAAAAGCCTTGCCAGCATAGTAGACCTTGGCTTTTGTGCCGATCGATTCTGCAGCTGCCTCTAGAGCGTTCTTGATGCGTTTCGCTCGAACGCGAAAGTCGTCTTCATCGATCACGTACAAAGGAGTGCCGAACTGTGCCGTCATCTCGCTGACGGCTACACCTGAAATCTGAGCTTCGCCGTATTTGTTGCGTGAAATGTTGGTTGGCCAAATCTTCGTATCAAGATCGTTTAGGTCTCTTGGAACGGTTAGCCAGTCGGGCGCAAGCGGATTAGTCATTACATGCGCTCCGGTGCGCTAACGCCTAGCAGGCTAAGACCATTGCGAAGCACAACGCCGGCGGCATCGTTGAGCCAAAGACGCGAACGGTGAATGGTTTCGGCAGCCGCACCAGACATCGGTGTAACTCGGCATTGGTCATACCAGCGGTGATAAGCGCCTGCGACCTCTTCGAGGTAACGAGCGACTCGGTGTGGCTCTCTAAACTCTGCTGCCTGGGCAACAACTCTTGGAAGTTCGGTCAGTTTTGCCAGCAGTTCTTCTTCGCTCGGGTGAGAGAGCAACGCAGGGTCGAACTCACTGCGGTCTACACCAAGCGAGGCCGCATTGTTGGCTACCTGCTTGGTGCGAGCGTGGGCGTATTGAACATAGAAAACCGGGTTGTCGTTGGTGCGCTTTTCGAGAAGTGCAAGATCGATGTCTAGCATCGAGTTGATCGACGAGCGAACCAGCGCGTAGCGAGCCGCATCGACACCGACGATTTCAACTAGATCTTCCATGGTGACGACTGTTCCGGCACGCTTAGACATTCGAACCGGTTGACCGTCGCGAACCAGGTTAACCAACTGACCGATCATGATCTCGAGGTTGACGTTTGGTTCGTCGCCGAAGGCGGCACACATGGCCATCATGCGCTGAACGTATCCGTGGTGGTCTGCGCCAAGCATGTAAATGCAACGGTCAAAACCGCGACCGCGCTTGTCTAGGTAATAGGCCAGGTCTCCGGCAATGTAGGCAGCTTCGCCGTCGCTCTTGAGAACAACACGGTCTCTGTCATCGCCGAACTCGGTGGTGCGCAACCAAAGCGCGCCATCTAGCTCATACATGTGGCCTAGGTCGCGCAAACGGGCAATGGCTTTTTCTACGGCACCGGATTCATAGAGCGAGTTCTCGTGAAAGAACACGTCAAAATCGACGCCGAAGTCATGAAGCGACTGGCGAATCTCAGCAAACATGAGTTCAACGCCTGAGGCGCGAAAAACTTCTTGTGCTTGCTCTTCTGCCAGGGATAGAACATCCTGAGCGGTTTCGGCCAACACCTGCTTGGCAATCTGGTCGATGTATGCACCCGAGTAGCCATCTTCTGGTGCCTCTTGACCGCGTGCTGCCGCAAGAAGACTGCGAGCGAATCGGTCGATCTGAGCGCCGTGATCGTTGAAGTAATACTCGCGAGTGACCTTGGCCCCTTGCGACTGAAGCACTCTGGCAAGCGAGTCGCCAACTGCGGCCCATCTGGTTCCACCGATGTGGATCGGGCCAGTCGGGTTCGCCGAAACGAATTCGAGGTTCAGATTCTGCCCCTTGAGGCTGTCTCCAAGCCCGAATGACTCCCCCGCGTCAAGAATGATTCGAGCAATCTCACCTGCGGCACCAGCCGAAAGAGTGATGTTAATAAAACCAGGGCCAGCGATTTCGACCTTGGCAATGCCATCTGCTTTTTGAAGTTCTGGGGCCAACAACTCGGCGAACTCGCGAGGCTTTAGACCCAACTGCGACGATGCCTGCATGGCAACATTTGTTGCCCAATCGCCGTGCTCGCGATTCTTTGGTCGCTCGACAACGACGTCACTCGGAAGCTCGCCAGCAGGCAAAGCGCCAGCAGACTGCAAAGCACGAAGGCTGCTTGCAATCAAGGCGGCAAGTTCTGCGGGAGTCATGGTTGGTCCATCCGAGTGGGTGAAATTGATTGCCGCAATCGGCGGGGCAACCTGCATGCATTCTATCCGCAAACCGACCAGAGCCACCTAAGCAAACCGTGCAACCGCCTGTGGGCATCGGAGTGGGTTTTATGGGGCGCTGATAGGCTGGTCTAACCCTGGCCCCTATAGCTCAGGGGATAGAGCGCCGCTCTCCGGAGGCGGAAGCGCAGGTTCGAATCCTGCTAGGGGCGCATGTTTGGAATCAGCTGGCTAAACCCCGAAACCATTACCACGCTAGGCACGCTTGGGCTGTTCATCGCTTGCGTGATGGTGTTTGCCGAAACAGGACTTTTGGTGGGATTCTTCTTGCCTGGCGACTCGCTGCTCTTTTTGGTCGGACTGGCACTCGCCACAAACGTTATCCAGGTTCCGATCGCACTCGCCTGCTTGTTGATTTCTCTTTCTGGACTCATTGGAGACCAGACCGGTTATTGGCTGGGGCGACGTCTCGGGGCAGCCATCTTCAACAAGCCGAACTCAAAATTCTTCAGCACCAAAAACGTCGAGCGCGCTCATGAGTTCTTCGAGCATTACGGTTCGAAGGCTGTGATTCTGGCTCACTTTGTGCCAATCATGCGAACATTCATTCCAGTAGCGGCAGGCGTTGGACAAATGTCTTGGCGCAAGTTCACCTCGTTCAACCTGATCGGTGTAATCGGATGGGGAACCGGTGTGACGCTGCTCGGTTATTTTCTGGGTGGGGTGCAAATCGTGCGCGACCATGTTTCGTTCGTCACGATCGCGTTCATAGTGCTTTCTTTCATTCCTATCGCAATCGAGGCGTTGCGAGCCCGCAAACAGATTGCCGAAAAACGCTCGAAGCGCTAGGCGTTTCGCAAGAAGGCGATTAGCTCACCCAATGCCAGAGCCCTGTGGCTCATTGAGTTTTTAACCTCTGGCGCCATCTCGGCTGCTGTTACTTCAAAATCTTCTGGAATGAAAACTGGGTCATAACCGTGCCCAAACTCGCCACGCTCTTCAAAACCAATGCTGCCCGGCCAGTTTCCGGTGAATGAAACTTCTGAATCTTTGGTGACCAAAGCCAGTGTGCAAATGAACGCCGCCTGGCGGTACCCGTCGGGAATGTCTCTCAGCTGGCTCAAAAGCAACCGACGGTTCGCAACGTTATCTTTGCCACCAGCCCAAATCGCGGTGAAAATGCCAGGTGACCCGCCGAGAATCTCAACTGCTAAGCCGGAGTCGTCGGCAATGGCAGGCAAACCTGTGTGCATGTGTGCGACGCGCGCCTTGATGAAGGCGTTCTCGAGATAGCTGGTTCCTGACTCGACCGGTTCGGGCCCGTCGTAGCCGATCAGTTCGAGCCCGGGCACTGCCGGTTCGAGAATTGCTCGAAGTTCGGCGACCTTGCCCTGATTGTGAGTGGCTAGAACGAGTTGCAACTTAGGCCTTGGCAGGGCTCTGCAATGCCGCGGCCTGCATCTTGGTGAGTTCTTGGTTGCCCTTTAGCGCAAGGTCGAGCAGGGAGTTGAGCTCGTCACGGTCAAAAGGCGCACCCTCGGCGGTGCCCTGAACTTCGATGAACTTGCCATTGCCAGTGACTACGACGTTCATGTCGGTTTCGGCTCGAACATCTTCGACGTAAGCCAAATCAAGAAATGGAACACCGTCGATGATTCCAACCGAAATGGCCGAGACCGAGTCGCTCAAAACCTTTGCAGATGCGGGCACGTGCTTTTTCGACTTGGCCCACTCGATCGAATCGGCAAGCGCGACATAGGCTCCGGTGATGGCAGCCGTGCGGGTTCCGCCGTCGGCCTGAAGAACATCGCAGTCGATAACGATGGTGTTTTCGCCCAACGCCTTGAGGTCAACGATGGCACGCAGGCTGCGGCCGATAAGGCGTGAAATCTCGTGAGTGCGGCCACCGATCTTGCCCTTCACGGCTTCGCGGTCGCTTCGATCGTGAGTGGCACGTGGAAGCATTGCGTATTCGGCGGTCACCCATCCTTCGCCCTTGCCAACCTTCCAGCGAGGAACACCGGGAGTGAAAGAAGCTGTGCACAGAACTCGGGTTTTTCCAAAGTGAATCAAAACCGAACCCTCAGGGTGATCACTCCATGCGCGCTCGATGCGAACATCGCGAAGCTGGTCTGGGGTTCTTCCGTCAACTCTTGACATGGTTGCCTTTCTAAGCAAGTTTTTCTACGTTGGCCACTTCTGGGCCAAGAAAGCGTCGAGCCAATCGCTCGAAAGATGCCGCATCGCCTGTTGCCTGAAAACGAAGGCTAGGTGCAGCTTGAGATGTGCGCTCAAGATGGTGTGCCACCAACGTGCGGTAGACATCTTTGGCGGTTTCCTCCGCCGAAGAAACCAAAGTCACGTCATCACCCATTACATAAGAAATAGCTCCGGTCAGCAGCGGATAGTGGGTGCAGCCCAAAACCAGAGTGTCCACCCCGGCTTGCTTGATTGGGGCCAAGTATTTTTCGGCGGCCGCCAAAAGTTCAGGCCCGGAGGTGATTCCGCGTTCTACGAAGTCGACAAAGCTTGGGCACGCGACACTTTCGATCTGCAGATCTACGGCAGCGGCGAAGGCATCGTCGTATGCGCGTGAGGTGATTGTCGCCGTGGTTCCAATCACACCGACCTTGCGGTTGCGTGTGGCTGCCACAGCACGACGAACGGCCGGTTGAATAACTTCAACGACTGGTATCCCCCGCCCAACTGTGTATCGCTCCCGAGCATCGCGCAGAACGGCGGCCGATGCCGAGTTGCAGGCAATCACCAAAAGTTTTACGCCCTCGTCAACGAGGCGGTCCATAACGTCAAGCGCAAGTTCGCGAACCTCTTGAAGGCTCTTTGGACCATAAGGCGAGTTTGCGGTGTCACCGACATAGATGATGCTCTCATTCGGCAACTGATCGATGATCGCGCGGGCAACGGTGAGTCCACCGACTCCAGAGTCGAAGATTCCGATTGGTGCGTCATTCACGGGGTCAAGTCTATTCGCGGCAGCATCAAAGGCACCTGTTTAGTTAGGCTTGATTCGTGCTTACATCATCAGCTTTTTTGACGGACCGCTACGAACTGACCATGCTCGACGCGGCCCGTCACTCGGGCATGGCCGATCGTGAAAGCGTTTTTGAGGTTTTCTGTCGCCAGTTGCCAGCGGGACGACGTTACGGCGTAATAGCAGGAACAGGTCGCCTGCTCGAGCGAATCAAAGACTTTCGCTTCGAAGAGCCAGAGCTTGAATTCTTGCGAGAGAACAAAATCGTAGACAGGCCCACTTTGGACTGGCTCGCAAACTATCGCTTCGAAGGCAACATTCACGGCTACCGTGAAGGCGATTTGTATTTCGCATACTCCCCCGTGTTGACGGTCGAGGCAACATTTCAACATGCGGTCGTTCTCGAAACTCTGATTCTTTCTGTTCTCAACTTTGACTCTGCTGTAGCCAGCGCTGCTTCTCGTATGACTTCGGCTGCTCACGGGCGCTTTTTGGCAGAGATGGGTGGTCGTCGCACAAATGAAATCGCTGCTGTTGCAGCGGCGCGCGCAGCTTATATTGCAGGATTTAGCGCGACTTCGAACCTCGAAGCAGGGCGCTCTTGGGGCATTCCAACCATGGGAACAGCCGCGCACGCATTCACTCTTTTGCACGACACAGAAGAACAGGCTTTCAAGGCCCAGGTTGCCGCCTTTGGCCCTGGAACCACCTTGCTGGTAGACACCTATGACATCGATGCTGCCGTTCGCAAAGCTGTCGAAATCGCTGGGCCTGAACTCGGTGCAGTGCGAATCGACTCTGGCGACTTAGGTGTTGAGGTTACTCGCGTCCGTGCACTATTGGATTCTCTAGGCAACACCAACACCAAGATCACTGTCACCAACGACCTGGATGAGTTTTCGATTGCCGCCCTTGGCGTTGCTCCCGTTGACAACTACGGTGTTGGCACATCGGTGGTCACCGGAAGCGGTATTCCAACCGCAGGTTTCGTTTATAAGTTAGTGG
>CAILJO010000021.1 GCA_903834635.1 uncultured Micrococcales bacterium
GCACCTTGGACGCCCAGATGGAGAGCCAGATGAGCGCTACTCACTTGAACCCGCTGCCGCACGCCTGACTGAGCTTCTGGGTCAGCCAGTGCTTTTTGCTGCAGACACAGTCGGAACCCAAGCCAATGGCGCTGTCAAGGCATTAGATCGTGGGGGAGTTGTAGTGCTAGAGAACCTGCGCTTCAACGCTGGCGAGACTTCTAAAGATGAAGTTGAACGGCGAGCCTTCGCCGCAAAACTTGCCGAGTTTGGCGAGTTATTTGTTAGCGATGGTTTCGGAGTTGTGCACCGCAAACAGGCATCGGTTTACGAACTTGCTCAATTGTTGCCATCATGCGCAGGTTTCTTGATCGAGAAGGAACTCGAAGTTCTCACCCGCCTAACCACGTCACCAGTTCGACCTTATGCCGTCGTTCTTGGTGGCTCTAAGGTTTCGGACAAGCTTGGAGTCATCGACCACCTTCTTCCGACAGTCAACAAGCTTTTGATTGGCGGTGGAATGGTCTTTACTTTCTTGGCGGCTCTAGGTCACAAAGTTGGTGCGTCTCTGCTCGAAGTTGACCAAATCGCCACTGTCCAGGGCTACCTAGCGCGCGCCAAAGAGCTTGGCGTCGAGGTTGTGCTCCCAACTGACATCGTCGTTGCGAGCAAGTTCGGCGCCGATGCTGAGGTTGCGATTACGAGCGCTGATTCAATAGAAGGTTCGCCTTTTGGCTCAACAGGTCTAGGACTTGACATCGGGCCTAACTCGGCGGCCGATTTTGCTAGCGAGATCAGAGAGGCAAAGACTGTTTTCTGGAATGGGCCAATGGGTGTGTTCGAGATCGACAAATTTGCCGAAGGCACACGAGCGGTAGCGAAGGCGCTAACCGAGGTAGATGGCCTGAGCGTCGTTGGCGGCGGAGACTCGGCAGCCGCGGTTCGCATCCTGGGCTTTGAAGACTCACAATTCGGACACATCTCGACCGGCGGAGGCGCCAGCCTTGAGTTCTTGGAAGGCAAGAAGTTGCCTGGATTGGAAGTTCTAAATGACTAAACGCGTGGCCTTTATCGCAGGCAACTGGAAGATGAACCTTGACCACCAGCAAGGAATTGCGTTGGTTCAAAAGTTGGCTTGGACTCTCAAAGATGCTGCTCACGACTACTCAAGCGCAGAAGTCGTCGTTTTTCCTGGATTTACTTCGATTCGAAGTATTCAGACACTAATCGATGCGGACAAGCTTGAGGTTAGACTCGGAGCTCAGGACATTTCGGCCCAGGATTCTGGCGCTTTCACTGGCGAGGTTTCTGGTGTGGCTCTGAAAAAGCTTGATGTCGAGTACGTTCTCATCGGCCACAGCGAGCGTCGTCAGTACCACAACGAGGATGACGCCGTCGTTCAAGCCAAGACCGCAGCGGCCTTTCGCCACGGAATCGTACCGGTCATTTGCGTTGGAGAAACCGCAGAAGAACTTGAAACCGAGGGGTCTGCAGCTGTTCCAGTTCGCCAGGCTTTGGCGGCCTTGAAAAACCACGAGACGCTTGGCGATTTCGTGGTTGCCTATGAACCTGTTTGGGCCATCGGAACCGGACAAGTTGCAACTCCAGAAGTTGCTGCTTCGGTTTGTTCTAAGATCCGAGTCGCCATCGCAGAAGAACATGGCGCTGAAATAGCCGATCGAACCCGCATCTTGTATGGCGGTTCGGTCAAGGCAGCAAACGTTGCTGGTTTCCTGAAGAGTGTTGACGTTGACGGCGTTCTAGTAGGCGGGGCAAGCCTCGACGCCGAGGAGTTCAGCGGTATCGCTCGTTTTCAAAAGCATCTCGCTTTATAATCGTTTAGAACCTAAAAAAGGAAAAAATGGCTGCCGTAAAAATCGCATTGCTGGTGCTCCTTGGCATCGTTAGCTTGCTACAAATTCTGCTTATCCTTCTTCACAAGGGTCGCGGCGGCGGCTTGAGCGACATGTTTGGCGGCGGCGTCACCTCGACCATGCAGTCGAGCGGTGTTGCAGAACGCAACCTCAACCGAATTTCAATCATCTTGGCTTTGGTTTGGTTTGGTTTGATTGTCACACTAGCGCTATTCACTAGATTTGGAATCTAAGGTAAGAATTTATGTCTGGGGCAGGTTCAGCAATTAGAGGTTCTCGCGTAGGCGCAGGACCAATGGGGGAGCAAGACCGCGGCTTTAAGGCTGAGCGAGTTACTCGCCACTACTACTGCATCAACGGACACGTTCAGTCACCGCAGTTTGCAGCAACTGTTGACATTGAAGAGATTCCGGTCGAACTCGATTGCCCGAACTGCGGCCTTCCATCAGGGCAGGATAAAGACAATCCTCCTCAGATCGCAAAGCACGAGCCATACAAGACTCACTTGGCATATGTTAAGGAACGCCGCACCGAAGAAGAAGCAGTAGCTCTTCTAGAAGAAGCGGTTGAGACTATCCGCGCTCGCCGCGCGGCAGCTGCCGAAAACGAATAAAGAGCTTTATTCAATCGCCGAAGCGGCTTGATTGTCTAAGAACCAAATCGTCTTTTGCGTTCCGAACACTCGGCCAACCGGCAAACTCATTTTGTCAGGTGAAAAAGCAACCCTAACGGCCTCCGCCTTGTCTAATCCGGCAATGGTCAACCAAACCTCTTTAGACGAGTTGATTAGCTCATAGCTGAAACTGAGACGCTGGGGCGGTGGTTTTGGTGAATCGTGTTCGGCGATCACGAGCGCTCCCTGCGGGTTATCTGGTTTTCCTGGAAAAAGGCTCGCGACGTGCCCGTCTGGGCCCATTCCTAAAAGCAAAATGTCGAACTCTGGAGCGTCAGCGCCATCTGGCGCCTGCTCTTTCAAAAGCGCGTTAAATTTAGCGGCAGCCTCGTCAAGTTCAAGGCCGAAGTCTGCAGATGGGAACTCATGGATGTTCTCGCGTGGAATGGCTGAATGTGAAAGCCATGCCTCACGCGCTTGAACAGCGTTTCGATCGGGTGAATCGCTGCCAACGAAGCGCTCATCGCCCCACCAAACATGAACTCTGTTCCATTCAACAGTTGCCTGGTCTAGTTCTGAAATCTTCGCCAGTGTGAGAATGCCAACCGTTCCACCGGTGACAACAATGTTTGCCATGCTCTGCAAAGCCAAGAGTTCGCGTAGGCGCTCAACGAGACCTTCCGCAGCCGCACGAGCGACTGACGGGCCATCTTCGTAGAGTTTGATTTCTAGAGACATTACTTCTTCTTGGCGACTGGCTTTTTTGCAACTGGCTTTTTTGCAACCGGCTTGGCGCTTGAAGCCTTCTTGGTGACAGCTGCCTCGCTGATTACTGGGCGAGGAGTCTTGGGTCCGAACGACTTTGTGATCACCTTGCCAAACAAGTCATCTGGATCTAAGCGTCGCAGGTCTTCGCTCAAGCAGTCGCGCAGACTGCGACGAGGAAGCGTGATTTCACGCGTTGGTTGAGTCGGCTGAATGAGAGTGGCAACGTCGGGAACGTTTCTCACAATCTCGATGTCACCCGACTTGCGAATCAGCTTTACACCGCGGATTCCGCTCACAGCCTTGCCTCGCGCGGTTCTAATTAGCTTTACCTTGACTTTGAGCTTCAACTCAAGCCAAGCAGCCAAGAGGTCGGTGCTGGGGGAGTCGACGGCTCCGGTGACTTCTACTGCAAGGACTGGATCGAATGGGGGCTGATCCAAGATGGCCGCCAGTTGTGCTCGCCAAAGAGTGAGCCTGGTCCAGGCGAAGTCGCTGTCGCCGGGTGCATAAGTCTTGGCTAGGTGTCGCAAATAAGCGTGAGGGTCTGCTTGCGAGGCTGCATCGGTGATGCGACGCGTTGCGATTCGACCAATTGGTGATACCGATGCTTTTTCAGGGGCCCCATCAGGCCACCAAGCTACGACAGGAGCATCTGGCAGAAGAAGGCCGGTAACTAGTCCCTGTGGGTCGCTAGCGGCCTCTCCGTAGGCGCGCAGAACGATAACCTCAGAAGCACCAGCGTCACCACCGACGCGAATTTGAGCATCTAGACGTGCAGCCTTCTTCGAACCACCCTTGTCATCGGCTAGAACAAGAATGCGGCACGGGTGCTCACGCGAAGCATCGTTGGCAGCCTTGATAGCGCGCTCAATACCTTTGAAGTCGGTAGCAATAATCAGAGTCAGTACGCGACCGAGAGCAACGGCGCCGCCCTGTTCACGAATGGTGACGAGACTCTTCGATACCTTAGAAATGGTTGTGTTTGGCAGGTCAACGATCACGGGATTCTCCAAGCGCGGCCATCTTGGGCCAACATTCTGTCTGCTGATTCTGGTCCCCATGAGCCTGGGCGATACTGTTCAGGCTTGCCATTCTTTGCCCAATACTCTTCGATTGGGTCAAGAATCTTCCAAGATAATTCGACTTCTTGGTGGCGAGGGAACAACGGTGGGTCTCCGAGTAGCACGTCAAGGATGAGGCGCTCATAGGCTTCTGGACTTGCTTCGGTAAACGCGTGGCCATAACCAAAGTCCATTGTCACATCGCGAACCTGCATTCCAACACCAGGAACCTTGGAACCAAAGCGAATCGTTACACCTTCATCTGGTTGAACACGAATCACTAGAGCATTTTGACCGAGGGCAGAAGTCTGGCTCTCCTCAAAAAGCTGTTGTGGCGCTCTCTTGAAAACGACGGCGATTTCAGTGACTCTGCGCCCAAGACGCTTTCCAGCACGAAGGTAAAAAGGCACGCCTGCCCAACGGCGAGTGTTGATGTCTAGTCGCATTGCGGCATAGGTTTCGGTAACAGATTTAGGGTTCATGCCGTCTTCATCCAAGAAGCCAGTCACCTTTTCGCCGCCCTGCCAACCGCCGGCGTACTGACCGCGTGCGGTGTGCTTGCCAAGGTCCTTGGGCAACCGAACAGCAGAAAGCACTTTTTCCTTTTCGGCACGAAGATCGTCTGCATTAAACGAAACAGGTTCTTCCATTGCTGTCAGGGCCAAAAGCTGCAGAAGGTGATTCTGAATGACGTCACGCGCGGCACCGATTCCATCGTAGTAACCTGCGCGGCCACCAACTCCGATGTCTTCTGCCATGGTGATCTGAACGTGATCGATGTAGTTGGCGTTCCAAAGCGGCTCAAACATTTGGTTTGCGAAACGCAAAGCAAGAATGTTTTGAACAGTCTCTTTGCCTAGGTAGTGATCGATGCGGAACACCGAGTCAGGAGGGAACACTGATTCAACCACGTCGTTTAGCTCGCGCGCGGTCTTTAGGTCGCTTCCGAATGGCTTTTCGATGACTACACGACGGAATTGGTCGTCTTTTGGTGCAGCCAAACCTGAACGGCTCAACTGCTTGCAAACCAACGGAAATGCCTTAGGCGGAATCGAAAGGTAGAAAGCATGGTTGCCGTTGGTTCCGCGACTCGCATCTAGCTCTGCAATAGTTTCTTTGAGTCGATCAAACGCCTCATCGTCATCAAATTCGCCTTGAACAAAACGGATGCCTTGAGCGAGCTGCTGCCAGACTTCTTCGATAAACGGTGTTCTCGCGTGGTCACGAACCGAATCATGAACAACCTTGGCAAAGTCCTGGTCAACCCAGTCACGTCGAGCAAAACCAACAAGCGCAAAGCCTGGTGGCAACAAGCCTCGGTTGGCCAAGTCATAAACGGCTGGCATCAATTTTTTGCGCGACAGGTCACCGGTGACGCCAAAAATGATAAGTCCGCTAGGACCAGCAATTCTGTTGAGGCGTCTATCGTCCGGGTCGCGCAGGGGGTTGTTTCCCTGTCCCAGTTTCACTGGCATACTTTTGGCTCCTTAGCCGATGGCGTTCTTGATGGCGGCCAGTCCGGCAGCAGCATCTTTGAGAGTTAGGGTCAAGACCGGGCGACCAAGGTTGGCGAGTACCGAAGCATCACCGGCTGCTTGCGAGGCGATCAGCTGACCGAAAGTGAAGTCGCGGCCTGGAACAGCAATGTCCTCTGATGCCTCAGCAGTAATCTGCAGGTAGACACCCTGTCGAGGCCCACCCTTGTGATACTGACCAGTTGAGTGCAAGAAGCGTGGAGCCCAACCAAAAGTGGTCGGACGGCCTGTAACTCGAGCGATCTGGTCGCGAAGTTCAGCTGCTTGAGGGACTGAAGTGCGGTCAAGGTAGGCCTGCACCGAAACATAGCCATCGGATTCAAGAGTTGAGAAGAGTGCACGGATGGCTTCGCCCAATGAATCTGACTCACCGAGGTTTAGTTCTGCACTTCGAACTTCAACGTTTTCGCTGATGAACTTAGGTTCGGCGATTTCCGCGCGCTGCTCGAGCATGCCTCGGGCGGCGATCTTTGCAGATTCAACGTCTGGCTGATCGAACGGGTTGATGCCGATAAGGCGACTTGCAACCACAGTTGCAGTTTCCCAGAGCAAGAACTGCGCTCCCAATGAACCTGAAACGGCCGCATCATCGCCACTGGCAGACAAGGCATCGGCAACAAGCCTCACCAGAACAATGTCGCTTGGCTGATTGACGACTTCAGGGCTCGATGGGTCTAGAACCACCGGCAAGACGCCTCGGCCAAGTTTTCCGGTTGATTCTGCGATCAGCTGTTCTGCCCAGTCGCCGAAGCCGACGATGGGTGAGCCATCGGTTACAACGCCGACCTTATCGCGGAATCCGTGACCTGAACTGGTCCTTGCAAGGACAGCACCGAGAATAAGCGCAGGGTTGTCAATCGAGTCGGCGGCGAGCAGTTCAGAAACTGACACAGCCTCTGACAAAAGCCCCTGAATGTCGACGCCTGCTAGTCCGCTTGGAACGATTCCGAATGCCGTTAGAGCAGAGTATCGTCCGCCCACGGTTGGGTCGGCGTTGAAGATTCGGTAGCCATCAGCCTTGGCTGCGGCTTCCATCGGACTACCTGGGTCGGTTACCACGATGACGCGCTCGGTCTTGTCGATTCCGGCTGAACTGAAAGCTTGCTCAAAAACGCGCTTCTGAGAGTCAGTTTCAACTGTCGAACCAGACTTCGAAGACACAACGATTGCGGTGCGGTGAATGTCACCAGCAAGGGCTGCACCCACCTGGTCTGCGTCGGTTGAATCGAGAACGACAAGCTCGACGCCTGAAGTCTTGGTGATTACCTCTGGAGCAAGTGACGAACCACCCATGCCGCAAAGCACGAAGCGATTCACTCCCTTTGCTGCCAGTTCGTCCTTCAAAGCGAGGATCGAAGCAACAAGTGGCTGCGAGTCGATGGCAGAGGTGACCCATCCGAGGCGCTTTGAAGACTCATCTTCGGCGTCCTTGCCCCAAAGCGTGAAATCTTTGGCGGCGATTCTGCTAGCAACCTTGTCGGCAACTAGCTCTGCGATTGAGTCTTCTACAGCTTTTGCAGCCAGACCTGAGACTGCGATTTTTAGTGACATTTATTTTGCGCTCTCAAGTGCGGTAGCAACGGTTTCTACAAGTTCGCCCCACGAGACGATGAACTTGTCAACGCCTTCGGTCTCGAGCTTCTCGGTGGCTTCATCGTAAGAAACTCCAACTGCAGAAACAGCGAGAAGAATCATCTTGGCCTCTTCGTAGTGACCGGTAATGCTGTTGGCAGGAACGATTCCGTGGTCAAACACGGCCTCCATGGTCTTCTCAGGCATGGTGTTCACGAGCTCAGGAGCGACCAACTCGGTTACATAGAGTGTGTCAGACAGGTTTGGGTCCTTTACACCAGTCGAAGCCATGAGCGGTCGCTGCTTGTTTGCACCGGCGGCAGCGAGTGCAGACCAGCGTGCGTTATCGAAGTCCTGCTCATAAACCTGGTAGGCCAGACGAGCATTGGCCAACGCGGCCTTTGACTTCAGTGACAACGCGTCCGATGTTCCGACTGCGCTTAGGCGAGCATCAATCTCTGTGTCGACGCGAGATACAAAGAAAGATGCAACCGAGTGAATCTTGCTGATGTCGTGACCGTTAGCCTTGGCCTGCTCGACGCCCTTGATATAGGCCTCGATAACCTCGTGATAACGCTGCAGCGAGAAAATCAAAGTGACATTCACACTGATGCCTTCGGCGATAACCGCAGTGATGGCTGCAAGACCAGGCTTGGTCGCAGGAATCTTGATCATTACGTTTTCACGATTCACCTTCGCGAACAGCTCCTTTGCCTGCTTGACTGTGCCGTGGGTGTCATTGGCTAGTCCAGGCTCAACCTCGATTGAGACACGACCATCGAAGCCATTTGACTGTGCGTAAACGCCGGCAAAAATGTCACAAGCCTCGGCAACATCCTGGGTGGTAATTTCAAAGATCGCTTCGGTGGTTGAAACACCCTTGGCGGCCAGTTCGGCCACCTGCTCGGCATATGCCTCGCCCTTGGCTAGCGCGCCAGCAAAAATCGTCGGGTTGGTGGTGACACCAGAGACCGAGCGGCTTGAGATCAGTTCTTTCAACGCGCCAGAACGGATACGGGAGCGTGAGAGGTCATCGAGCCAAATGCTGACGCCATTAGCTGCGAGTTGGGCGAGGGGAGTGGTCATGATTCTTCTTTCTAAACTTTCTGGTGGATAAAACTAGATGCCCTTGAGTGACTCTTGAGCGGCAGCGACTACGTGCTCAACTGTCATTCCGAACTCGCGGAACAGTGTCTTGTAATCGGCGGAGGCGCCGAAGTGTTCGATTGAAACAGAACGGCCAAAGCCGCCGACATACTTTGACCAACCAAGTGAAAGTCCAGCCTCTACCGAAACGCGAGCCTTCACCGAAGAAGGCAGGACCATCTCGCGGTAGTCAGAAGATTGCTCATCGAACCACTCAAGACACGGAGCAGAAACAACTCGGGTTGCAATACCCTTTGCTTCCAACTGTTCACGTGCGGCAACAGCGAGTTGAACCTCAGAGCCGGTTGCGATCAAAATCACCTTTGGCTTGTTCTTGCTTGCATCGACCAGAACGTATGCACCCTTCGCGGTGTTCTCTGCTCCAGCAAACACAACTCCGGTGGAGTCGGCCTCGCCACGCTTGAAAACTGGAATGTTTTGGCGAGTCAGTGCGATTCCAGCCGGATTCTCTCGACGTTCCAAAATAGTTTTCCAAGCCCAGGCAACCTCATTGGCGTCACCAGGTCGAACAACATCGAGGTTCGGAATGGCTCGCAAGGTGGCTAGCTGCTCCACCGGCTGGTGGGTTGGGCCATCTTCGCCGAGTGCCACAGAATCGTGAGTCCAAACGAAGATTGATGGAACCTTCATGAGGGCTGCGAGGCGAACTGCAGGACGCATGTAGTCGCTAAAGATCAAGAACGTTCCGCCAAAGGCACGGGTGTTGCCGTGAAGGACAATTCCATTCAGAATCGCGCCCATCGCGTGCTCGCGAATGCCGAAGTGTAGAACTCGACCATACTTGTCTCCACTCCACTCGTGAGTAGACCATTCGGCTGGAACAAACGATTTCGCACCCTCGATGGTGGTGTTGTTCGACTCGGCCAGGTCGGCTGATCCGCCCCAAAGCTCGGGCATTACCTTCGCTATTGCATTGATTACTTTGCCCGAAGATGCACGAGTTGAAATCTCGGTGCCGCCTTCGAAGACTGGAAGTGCAGATTCGAGCTCGGCCGGTGTTTCGCCGCGCTGAATTCTGTCTAGAAGGTTCTTTTTGTCTGCGTTCTCAGATGCCCAGACGTCAAACTGTGCTTCCCAGCCAGCGCGAACTTGGTCGGCATAAGCCTGGTATCCGCGCGTGTGTGCGATAACTTCGGGTGCAACCTGAAAGGTTTGCTCTGGGTCAAAACCGAGAGCCGACTTTAATCCAGCAAGTTCTTCTGCGCCGAGCGCTGAGCCGTGAATCTTGCCGGTGTTTTGCTTCTTCGGAGAAGGCCATCCGATGATGGTTCGAAGTTTGATCAGCGATGGCTTGTCGGTGACCGACTTTGCCTTCTGAATGGCGTTGTAAAGCTCCTCGATGTCCTCGTGGTAGTCGCCGGTCTTGCGCCAGTCGACAACCTGAGTGTGCCAGCCATAAGCCTCGTAGCGAGCGGTAATGTCCTCGGTGAAGGCAATGTTTGTATCGTCTTCGATCGAGATCTGGTTCGAGTCATAAATGACGACCAGGTTGCCCAACTGTTGATGCCCAGCCAGCGAAGCAGCCTCTGAAGTAACGCCCTCTTGCATGTCACCATCACCGGCGATCACGTAGACGAAGTGGTCAAACGGGCTGCTGCCGGTTGGGGCAGTTGGATCGAAAAGTCCGCGCTCAAAGCGCGCCGCATAGGCAAAGCCGGTAGCCGAGGCGAGACCTTGGCCGAGTGGTCCAGTGGTGATCTCAACACCCTTGGTGTGTCCGTATTCTGGGTGACCTGGTGTTGCCGAACCCCAAGTGCGCAAAGACTTCAAATCATCTAGCTCTAGGCCATAGCCATGCAAGAAAAGCTGGTTGTAAATCGTGAGCGACGAGTGACCGACTGAGAGGATAAAACGGTCGCGGCCCAGCCAGCGGTCATCCTTTGGGTCGTGGCGCATAACCTTGTTGAACAACAAATATGCAACGGGGGCAAGGCTGATTGCGGTGCCAGGGTGGCCGTTGCCAACCTTTTCAACTGCGTCTGCAGCTAAAACACGCGCGGTGTCTACTGCCTTTGAATCAAGTTCGGACCACTGGAATGCTGACAAGACAGCTCCTTCAATTTCATTACCGGATATTCGGAATCATTTAGGTTGGCGCCGTCGCCACACAATACGAATCGAGGGGATACCCTTCAGATTCAACTCAAGTCTATACCCGAGAGCTCAGAGGTTCGGGAATAGCTGGCCCGTGTGAGTCATTTAGACTTAACACCGATGAGCACCCCAAAATCTTCCGTAAAAACCGCCGCGAAGGTCACTTTTTCGACCAAGTCCCGCGCCTACTTTGCGTTAACCAAACCTCGGGTCATCGAACTATTGCTCATCACTACGGTTCCAACCATGATTCTGGCCCAGCGAGGCATTCCAAGCCTTTGGCTGATCGTCGCCACTCTAGTTGGTGGGGCTCTCTCAGCAGGTTCTGCAAATGCGTTCAACTGCTACATCGACGCAGACATAGACAAAATAATGGGGCGCACCAAGTCACGTCCGCTGGTTACTGGCGAGCTGAGCAAGCGTGAGGCTTTGTCTTTTGCTTGGATTGTCGGTGCGGCATCGGTGTTGTGGCTCGGTGTATTTACAAACTGGCTAGCGGCATCACTGTCGCTGGGTGCCATTCTTTTTTACGTTCTCATCTATACGCTGCTTCTCAAGCGCCGAACCCCGCAAAACATAGTCTGGGGAGGAGCCGCTGGCGCAATGCCGGTGTTGATTGGTTGGGCAGCCGTGGAAAACAATTTGAGCGTTGCTGCTTGGTTGCTTTTTTTGGTGATCTTCTTGTGGACGCCTCCACACTATTGGCCACTATCGATGCGGTATCGCGACGATTATTCAGCCGCTGGCGTGCCTATGCTGCCGGTAGTGCGAGGCCACCGAGTGGTAGGCATCCAGATTGCCCTCTATTCGTGGGCTCTAGTTGCAAGTTCGTTATTGCTCGTGCCTGCGGCAGGCATGGGGCTTATTTATAGCATCACCGCAGTTATTTGCGGGGCGGGGTTCCTGCTCGAGGCCACGCGGCTTGCAAATGAAAGCAAAAAAGGCGAGCCTAAAAATCCAATGCGCCTGTTTCACGGTTCAATCACCTATTTGACCGTTTTGTTTATTGCGGTCGCGCTTGACCCAATATTCTTCTTCGCGCTTTAGACCAAAGCGCTTCCTTCACTTTTAGCCGACTTTAATTTCTGCAAGTCGAGCCAGCGATTCGTCTCTTTCAACAGAATGATCAACGATTTGCACCGGATAACCAGAAGTCAGTTCCTTCGGCAAAAGCCAAGGCTCGTGCACGGCGGCGCCATCGATGTGGGCCAGCTCGGGAATATACTTTCGAACGTAATCGCCATTGGGGTCAAACTTGAGACCCTGCAAAATTGGATTGAATACGCGGTAATAGGGCGATGCATCGGTGCCGCAACCAGCAGTCCACTGCCACCCTTGAGAATTCGATGCCGGATCAAAATCGGTGAGCCAAGTTTCAAACCATTCGGCGCCGCGTTGCCATTCGAGGTGCAAATCTTTTACCAAAAAAGACGCAACGATCATGCGAACTCGATTGTGAACCCAACCATCTCGAAGAAGTTGGCGCATTCCAGCATCGACCATCGGAAAACCGGTTTGACCATTTTTCCAGGCCTGCAAGCGCTGTCTTCCGATTTCAGTGTCATCGTCGTAACGCATGTTGCCAAACCTTGGCTCAAGGTATTCAGTAAGCGATGTCGGATTGTGCCAAAGAACGTCGGCATAGAATTCGCGCCACGCAAGTTCTTTGCCAAACACAACCTCTCCTGGAGTGTCGCCTAGCTGACTAAGCAGGGTTCGGGGGTGAATCTCCCCGTGAGCTAGTGCATGACTTAGGTGGCTGGTGCCACCGCGATCGGCCATGTTTCTGCCGTCCTGATAGGCATCCAGCGCTCCACGATCAATGAATCGCTTGAACGTTCGAAGGGCGAATGACTCGCCAGCCTTCAGATTGGAAAGGGCAGTGAAATCAGTTTCAACACCAGAAAAAACCGCCGGATAGCTTGGCGATTCGAAGCCGATATGCAGCTTTGTATCTCTGGTGAAAATCGCTCCAGCAAGCAACTGAACAGGCGGTTGCCAACCCACCGCCAGCCAACCCTTATAGAACGGCGTATAAACGCGATAGGGAGTTCCGTCAGGCTTTCGCACTTTTCCCGGCGGCACCGCGTAGTTCGAACCACCTACGACCAGAGACAATCCCGCGGCCTCTAAAGCACTCCTAGAGTGCTTCATGAAACTAACCGAATTAGTGTCAAAAGCGGCGCTCACGTGCACCTGGTGGATTTGCTCGCGTTTCGCCAACTCGATGATGCCCTCGATAGGGTCATTCAAAACTGTTAGGCAGTCACCAAGGTCTTCATTGAGAGATCGCCAGGACGCCAGTAGCGACTCCTGACGCAGGGGAGACAGCTCGCGAGCATCTTGGTAGTCTCCTGCGCTGACTACGGCGAATACCCGCCCATCTTCGTCGAGTTTTGACGCGACAATCGCCTGGTTTAACGCTGGGTGATCTTGCAAACGCAAGTCGCGGCGAAACCAAAATATTGTTGCCATTTAGCGAGTTTTTCCGCGCACCAAGAGCAACTGAAAGCTTAGAAGCGACAAGATTACGGTCGCACCAAACATGTGCAAACCAACCAGCACTGCCGGAACACCAAAGCGCGCCTGAGCCACACCAATTACGGCCTGATAGACCAGTGCAAAAACCAACAGTTGGGACACTTTGCTCTGCAGGCTTGACCAACGTGCTCCATCACGCCTTAGATAGGAGACCAACTGCCAAACCGCGAACAATAAGGTCAAATAAGAAGGGTAAGAGTGATAGTGCTGCCAAACATCGAGATCTAGCCCATTGCGCACGCTGTGGTCATCACCTGCATGAGGACCGGCACCGGTCACCAAAACGCCCGCAATTACGGCTATCCAACCCACAATTGCCAGTGGCATAGCTAAGTTGAATAAAGCAGGTGAAACTGGCACATGCGTCGGCTGGTAGAAGCGAAAGACCAGCAAGGATGCTGTTGCGATCATTACAGCACTAAGCATGAAATGCGCGCCCACAAACCAGGGGTTGAGCTTTGACCAAACTGTGAAACCGCCCAGTACCGCTTGGGCCGGAACGCCAAGCAACAAAATTACAGCAGGGGAGAGAAGTTTCTGCCCCGAGAGCACCAGTTTGTTGCGAAATACCGTTAGGAGTGTGAACACGGCCACAACCAAAAGAACGAAAGTGAGCATTCGATTTGTGAACTCGATGACTCCGTGCAAGCCCATTGCCTTGACGGTAACTAGTGAATCGGTTGTGCACTTAGGCCAGGTTGGGCAGCCTAACCCCGAGCCGGTTAAGCGCACTACTCCGCCGGTAACCACAATAAGAATCTGACTGGCGAGAGAAAGCCACACATAAAGACGCATTCTCGATGAGCCGAGCACGAGATCAAACAGTCGCTTCAAGATATCCCTTCGAGTCGGGCTACCGAATCTCGGATGCCTCAACTAAACTTGTCTTAAATCCTGCAGGATTCAAGCCTGGGCATTGCAGCCCGAGAGCGAAACGCTCGATACAAGTCTTACACGAACGTCGAAATGTGCGTGCGTGCCCGCAGGGAACAAACATTGCATCCACGTGGTTGTGGCTTATGAACAAGGAGGACGTCGTTGAACGACATCATCATTGACCGTCCAGAGCTAAACAGCCTAGGAGTCTACGAATTCGGTTGGTCTGACTCAGACAAAGCCGGAGAAACCGCCAAGCGCGGCATTAGCACCGACGTCGTCAAAGACATCTCAGACAAAAAGAGCGAACCCGAGTGGATGCTAGAAAACCGCTTGAAGGGTTATGACTACTTCCTCAAGAAGCCAATGCCCAACTGGGGTGCCGACTTGTCTGGCATCGACTTTGACAACATCAAGTACTTCGTTCGTTCGACCGAGCGCCAGGCGTCATCCTGGGAAGACCTTCCTGACGACATCAAGAACACTTATGAGCGACTGGGCATCCCAGAGGCAGAGCGTTCACGCCTGGTGTCAGGAGTTGCAGCTCAATACGAGTCAGAGGTTGTCTACCACCAGATTCAAGAAGACCTCGAAGCACAGGGAGTCATCTTCCTAGACACCGACACTGCGCTCAAAGAGCACCCAGAAATCTTCAAAGAGTACTTCGGTTCGGTAATCCCAGCCGGCGACAACAAATTCGCTGCCTTGAATACCGCGGTGTGGTCAGGTGGATCATTCGTCTACGTGCCAAAGGGTGTGCACGTTGAGATTCCGCTTCAGGCCTATTTCCGAATCAACACCGAGAACATGGGCCAGTTTGAGCGCACGCTCATCATCGCCGATGAGGGCTCTTACGTTCACTACATCGAAGGTTGCACAGCGCCGATCTACAACAGCGACTCGCTTCACTCAGCTGTAGTTGAAATCATCGTCAAGAAGAACGCGCGCGTTCGTTACACGACGATTCAAAACTGGTCAACCAACGTCTACAACCTGGTAACAAAGCGTGCCATCGCTCACGAAGGCGCGACCATGGAGTGGATTGACGGAAACATCGGTTCAAAGGTCACCATGAAGTACCCTGCCGTCATCCTTGCCGGCGAGCACGCCCGAGGTGAAACGCTGTCGGTCGCTTTCTCGGGCGAAGGCCAACACCAGGATGCTGGAGCAAAGATGATCCACCTTGCTCCTTACACCTCTTCCTCAATCGTTTCCAAGTCAATCGCTAGAGGCGGCGGCCGAACCTCATACCGAGGAGAGATTCGTGTTGCACCAGGTGCCCACCACTCGGCCAACACTGTTCGCTGTGACGCGCTTTTGGTTGACACGATTTCTCGATCAGATACATATCCGGCAGTAGATGTTCGTGAAGACGACGTATCGATGGGTCACGAGGCAACTGTTTCACGGGTCAGCGAAGAGCAGCTCTTCTATCTGATGTCCCGCGGAATGCCAGAGGACGAAGCAATGGCAATGATTGTTCGTGGTTTCATCGAGCCAATCGCCAAAGAACTACCGATGGAGTATGCACTCGAACTCAACAAGTTGATCGAGATGCAAATGGAAGGGGCGGTCGGCTAATGACCGAACTTTCTCAGACAGCCCAACACGGACTGTCTGCGCACAGCCATGGCGCAGGCGTTCCACTTCAAATTCGCAGCGAACGAGTTCGCAGCGCATCGGTGGCAGACTTCGAAATCATTACTCAGCGTGAGGAACAGTGGCGCTACCTGCCGGTAGACCGTCTCGGCGACCTAGTCGATGACGTGCTTGCAGAGTTCAGTGGTGACATTGCCCTCAAGGCTCCAGATTCGGTGACCACCGCGTGGGTCGGCCGCGAGCACCCATCATTCGGGGCAGCCGGTCTGCCTGAAGATCGAGTAAGCGCTGCTGGTTGGGCTTCAGCTGAGGCCGCCTATCTGGTTACCATTCCATCAAATGCCGAACAGGACTGCCAGGTTCAACTTTCGGTGGTAAGCGAAGATGACACGGCCAGCGCTCTGCACGTGATTGTTGAGGCCAAAACCCACTCCAAGTCGGTTGTTGTTCTTGACCACCGTGGAAAAGCGGTGCTCTCGGAAAACGTCGAGATCATCGTTGGAGATGAAGCGAACCTCACACTTGTGAGCATCCAAGACTGGGACGAAACCAGCGTTCACGTGGCGTCACACTTCTGCAAGCTTGGACGTAACTCCAAGCTGAAGCACATCGTGATCAGCCTTGGCGGCAAGACCGTACGCATCACTCCTTCGGTTGATTACAACGGCACCGGGGGAGATGCAGAGCTCTTGGGAATGTATTTTGCCGACGCTGGGCAGCACCTAGAACACCGACCTTACATCGACCACTCGGTGGCAAACTGCAAGTCAAGAGTCACCTACAAGGGTGCGCTTCAGGGCGAAAAAGCTCATACAGTTTGGGTCGGAGATGTACTCATTCGCAAAGAGGCCGAAGGCACCGACACCTACGAACTAAACCGCAACCTGCTGCTAACCGAAGGAGCTCGCGCCGACTCGGTGCCTAACCTCGAAATCGAGACCGGAAAAATCGAAGGCGCCGGACACGCAAGCGCTTCAGGCCGTTTCGATGATGAGCAGTTGTTCTACTTACAGGCTCGCGGTATCAGCGAATCAGAGGCTCGTCGCCTAGTGGTCTACGGTTTCTTGAACGAAATCATCCAGCAAATCGGCGTGGCCGAAATCGAAGCAAGACTCACCGAATCGATCGAAGCCGAGCTAGCAAGGAGCGTTAACTAATGGCCATCGAGATTTGTCCAGTAGAAGACATCAAGCCGGGTCGCGCGATCCGTGTCAAAGTTGGCGACCACGCTATTGCTATTGCGCGCACCAAGGGTGGCGACGTAAAAGCCATTGATGACAAGTGCTCGCACGGCGAGATTTCTCTCAGCGAAGGTTTTGTCGACAACGACTCAATCGAGTGCTGGGCCCATGGCGCAAAGTTCTCACTTGAGACCGGCGCACCACTATCACTACCTGCTTATGAGCCAGTAGCCGTCTATGAAACATTCATCGAAAACGGTGTCATCTGGCTCGAATACGACGCCAACTAGAAGCGAAAGAAACCAAATGTCTATTCTTCAAATCAAGAACCTGCACGTGTCGGTTGACACCGAGCAGGGCAAAAAAGAGATTCTCCGCGGCGTTGACCTAACCATCCGCAGTGGCGAGACTCACGCGATTATGGGACCAAACGGTTCAGGCAAGTCAACTTTGGCTTACTCGATTGCCGGACACCCTAAGTACGAAGTCACCGAGGGCGAGATCTTGCTCGATGGTGAGAATGTTCTCGAAATGAGCGTGGATGAGCGTGCTCGTGCAGGCGTGTTCTTGGCGATGCAGTACCCAGTTGAGATTCCAGGTGTATCGGTCAGCAACTTCTTGCGAACCGCAAAAACTGCAATCGCCGGCGAAGCGCCAGCCCTTCGCACCTGGATCAAAGAAGTCCGCGAAACCATGGATGGCTTGCGCATGGACCCAGCATTCACCGAAAGAAACGTCAACGAGGGTTTCTCGGGTGGAGAGAAGAAGCGCCACGAGATTCTGCAACTGGAGCTTCTAAAGCCAAAGTTCGCAGTGCTCGATGAGACCGACTCAGGACTCGATGTCGACGCCCTTAAGACAGTGTCTGAGGGAGTGAACCGCGCCAAGGCCGCGAACGATCTAGGTGTGCTCTTGATCACTCACTACACCAGAATCTTGAAGTACATCAAGCCAGACTTCGTTCACGTCTTTGTCGCTGGTCAGGTTGCCGAAGAAGGCGGACCTGAACTGGCCGAAAGACTTGAAGCCGAAGGCTATGACCGCTACGTTAGGGCTTAATGCCAGTAGAACTCGAACCAAAAAAATACGACGAGGTAATCGAAGCCCTAAAAGAGGTCATCGACCCTGAAATCGGCGTGAACATCGTCGACCTCGGTCTCATTTATGGACTAGAGGCGAGCGAAGACGACGGTCACTTGCTCATCAACATGACCTTGACCTCAGCCGGTTGCCCCTTGACCGACATTCTCGAGGAGCAAACCGCAGCCGCACTCGATAACGTTGTTGATGCCTTTAGAATCAACTGGGTATGGATGCCACCATGGGGTCCTGAGAAAATCACCGAAGATGGTCGCGAGCAAATGCGCGCCATCGGTTTTGCAATCTAGTCATTGCATCGCTTCTTTCTTCCTCTTTCATAAAGGCCTTCAATGATTAGCGTGCGCGATTTAGAGATTCGCATTGGCGCACGCGTTCTGATGCAAAATGTGACTTTTCGCGTCGACAAGGGTGACAAGGTTGGTCTTGTTGGTAGAAATGGTGCCGGAAAAACAACGTTGACCAAGGTTCTGGCTGGGGATATGCCGCCAACCGACGGAAACGTTGAGACTGTCGGAGAGATCGGGTACTTACCGCAAGACCCCAGGTCTGGCGATCCAGAAGAGACAGCTCGCAACCGAATTCTGAACGCGAGAGGTCTTGGCGAAGTTCTTGCCAAGATGACTAAATACTCCGAAGAAATGGGTTCAATAGACCAGAGCGTCTATGACAACGCCATGAAGAAATACTCCGCTGCAGAAGCTCTTTTTGTGGCCCAAGGCGGCTATGCCGCCGAGGCCGAGGCTGATGCCATCGCCAGCAATCTCGGAATCAAGGAGCACATCCTTGACCAACCTCTCAAGACGCTTTCCGGTGGACAACGCCGCCGAATTGAACTCGCTCGAATCTTGTTTAGCGGCGCTGAGACCATGATCCTCGACGAGCCAACTAACCACCTCGACGCCGATTCGGTTGTTTGGCTAAGAGAATTTTTGAAAACCTACCAGGGTGGACTCATTGTCATCAGCCACGATGTTGATTTGGTTGGCGAAACCGTAAACCGGGTTTTCTACTTAGATGCAATTCGTACGGTGATTGACGTTTACAACATGGGTTGGCGTGCCTACCAAAAGCAGCGCGAGGCAGATGAGGAGCGCCGAAAGAGAGAGCGCGCGAATGCCGAGAAGAAAGCCACGCAACTTCAGATGCAGGCTGCAAAGTTCGGCGCGAAAGCCACTAAGGCAGTCGCTGCTCAACAGATGGTGAAGCGAGCAGAAAGATTGCTCTCGAACCTCGAAGATGTTCGCGAGGTTGACCGCGTTGCCAAGATTCGATTCCCTGACCCTGCCCCGTGTGGCAAAACCCCTCTTATGGCGTCTAACCTTTCAAAGTCTTACGGTTCGCTAGAGATTTTCACTGCCGTTGACCTCGCCATCGACAAAGGTTCCAAGGTGGTGGTTCTTGGTCTGAACGGTGCCGGGAAAACAACACTTCTTCGCATGTTGGCGGGCATCGATAAACCCGACACCGGTCAGATTGAACCTGGTTATGGGCTCAAGATTGGTTATTACGCTCAAGAGCACGAAACACTCGATGTTCAGAAATCGGTACTGCAGAACATGCAAGCGGCAGCGCCTCACCTTGCCGATACGGATGCCCGAAAGGTTCTAGGCTCGTTCCTATTTAGCGGGGATGATGTTGACAAACCTGCTTCTGTGCTGAGCGGCGGCGAGAAGACTCGACTGGCACTTGCATCACTCGTAGTTTCGTCAGCGAATGTATTGCTCTTAGATGAACCGACAAACAACCTCGACCCCGCAAGTCGTGAAGAAATCTTGAGAGCGCTGGCCACTTTCACAGGAGCCGTCGTCCTTGTTTCGCACGATGAAGGCGCTGTCCTTGCACTTAACCCTGAACGCGTATTGATTCTTCCGGATGGCGTTGAGGATCACTGGAACGAGTCATACGCTGATCTCATACAGCTTTCTTAGTCGACCGAATCTTCGGCCTGTGCATCAAGAACAGCCCGAGTTTTGCGTTTAGCTGGAATTTTGTGGCTCGGATCAGCCTGAATTTTTGCAAACTCTATCTCTTTGCGCACAGCCCAAACCAAGAAAGCAAAGGCCATCAGGGCAAACAAGATCCACTGAATGGCGTACGACAAGTGATTGCCTTCGTCGGTAGAAGGCATGCTTAGCTGAAGTGGAAGTTTCGTTGTGTTGTTTGTCACTAGCTGCCCATACCAATTGAGGTTTATCGGAACCTGTGCGGCTAAGGAAACGTTCGCCAAGTTTATTTCGGCAAGTTGACCCTTTGGAGCCTGTCGGTTGAGCGAAGTTTCGCTTTGCATCAGTCTTACGGTTATCTTTTGGGCGTTCTGGCTGGGCAGAGGATTCTTATCGGGGGAGTCTTGAAGGTTTCCTGTTGGCAACCATCCCCTGTCCACTAAAAACGTCCCGATGGTGGAATCGAAGGGTATTACCTGCTCAAAACCGGGTTGCCCATTTTGAGGACGATTGCGAACCAGCATCACCTTATCGTTTAGATACCGTCCATAGAGCACAACTGGTCGCCAAAGCATTTTGGAAACAGGAAGAGTCGCTCCAAACAACTTTTGGGCAAGCACAGGAGGAGCGTTGTAGTTGTTTTCGACAATCGAAATCTGAGCTACCCGATCGGCACGGCGATGAAACTGCCAATCAGATAGAAATCCGCAGGCAACTGCGAAAACGCTAGCCAACAAGAGCCATGCTAGCCAGCGTTTATAGGACTTCTTGAAATAGCTCATAGGTCTCTTGTTCCGATTAGAAAACCGCGGATTTGCAAATAGTCAACCAGAAACTCCAGGTGATCGGCGCATGCGGCCCAAGTCTTTAGGCGATTGAGGTCATGAATCTTTGGATTTCTCCAATCGATGGCTACTTGCGCAGTGTTGCGACAACCAGCGCGTGAGCAAACGTTTTCCATGTATTAGCAGAATAGCGTTTGCTAGTCGGGTTTCTTCTCTGACTTCATGAATGCGTCAGCAGAAATAGCCAGTGTTGGGGCAATTGCCTTCACCGATGACTCTTTCTCTTCGCCCGAGCCATGAGCATTGGCATTCACGACTGCGAAGTATGGAAGAAAAATGGCGCCGATAAAAAAGACCCACATCAACCAGCCCTGAATCACCATCGCCAATATGAGACAAACCACGCGCACTGTCATTGCAATCGTGTACTTGATCATCCGGTTGCGACGTTCGATCTCTGGCGCAATGCCAAGCGACGTTACCGACTGTGTTTCTGACACCTGAGGCTCCGAGCTTCTGGGGCTGTTACCCCTTGTGCGACTAGACTTCTTGTGTTCATCAACCCCAATGCTGTGGCAGTATTCCCGCGAAACAAAGGTAGACATGACTACTCCAAGAACCGTTCTTATAACCGGCGGAAACCGTGGCATTGGCCGCGCAATCGCAGAAGAATTCATTAAGCAAGGCCACCGCGTTGCAGTGACAGTGCGTTCGGGAGAGGGGCCGGCTGGGGCACTTTCAGTAAAAGCGGACATTACAGACTCCGAATCACTTGATCGCGCCTTTGCCGAAATCGAAGAGAAGCTTGGTCCAGTCGAGGTGCTCGTTGCTAATGCCGGAATCACCAAAGACACTCTTTTGATGCGCATGACAGATGAAGAATTCGAAGAGGTTATCAACACAAATCTAAGTGGCTCGTTTCGGGTACTTCGCAGAGCAACCAAGGGAATGATCAAGGCCAAGTTTGGGCGAGTCATCTTCATAGGTAGCGTCGTAGCCCTTTTGGGCAGCGCCGGCCAGGTCAACTACTCGGCTTCGAAATCGGCATTGGTTGGCATGGCCCGCTCTCTCACTCGTGAGCTCGGAGGTCGAGGAATCACCGCAAACGTCGTAGCGCCTGGATTCATCGACACAGACATGACTTCGGTTTTGCCTGAAGAGACAATCGCTCAATACAAAAAGAACATTCCGGCTGGTCGTTTTGCTCAACCTGAGGAAGTTGCCAAAGTTGTAGCTTGGTTGGCATCTGACGATGCCTCATACATTTCAGGAGCTGTCATTCCGGTTGACGGCGGACTCGGTATGGGTCACTAGAACAGATTTGTACTAAATCTGCGACAATTGAAGAACCCCCAAACTAAAGGAAAATAATGGGAATCCTAGAAGGCAAGAAGATTTTGGTCACCGGTGTTCTAACCGAGGCCTCAATCGCATTCACCGTCGCACGTCTGGCTCAAGAACAAGGCGCAGAGATTGTTCTCTCGTCTTTCGGGCGCATGCTGCCAATTACCACCAAGATCGCAGAGCGTTTGCCAAAGCCTGCCGCCGTAATCGAACTAGACGCAACCAACGCCGAAGACCTTGCTGCACTTGAGTCACGCATCAAAGAGCACTTGCCTCACCTAGACGGAATTGTTCACGCAATCGCTTTTGCACCGCAGACCGCTCTTGGCGGTAACTTCCTAGAAACTGAATGGGAAGATGTCTCGACCGCGGTTCATGTTTCTGCCTATTCGCTTAAGTCAATCACGATGGCTGCAAAGGGATTGCTCACCAAGGGTTCGAGCGTTGTCGGGCTCACCTTCGATGCCACGGTGTCTTGGCCTGTTTATGACTGGATGGGCGTCGCTAAGGCCGCATTCGAGTCAACGAGCCGCTACCTGGCTCGCTACCTGGGCAAAGATGGCATCCGCGTCAACTTGATTTCTGCTGGACCACTTCGTACCACTGCAGCAAAGGGAATCCCAGGGTTCTCAACCATGGAAGATCTTTGGGTCGACCGTGCACCACTGGGTTGGGATCTAACCGACACCGAAGCGGCTTCGCGCGGCATTATTGCGTTGCTAAGTGACTGGTTCCCAGCAACCACCGGAGAACTTATTCACGTAGACGGTGGACTGCACTCAACCGGTGCATAAAAGATTGAATCAAAATGGGTGTCGCGAAAGCGGCACCCATTTTGTTATTTGGTTGACAAACCCAATACAGGAATCAACTGGCTGAGGTCCTGCGCCGCCACAACAAGTTGCGCTTCGTCTCGTACTTTAGGCTTTGCATTGAAGGCAACACTTAATCCGCAGACAGCCATCATGTCAAGGTCATTGGCTCCGTCTCCAACGGCAACAGTTCGCCCCATTTCAACGCCTGATTGCAAGGCCCATTCACGAAGTGCTGATGCCTTCGCCTTGCGATCAATAATCTCGCCGACTACGCGGCCAGTTAGTTTTCCATCGATCACTTCGAGTTCGTTGGCTCTCCAGAAATCCAAACCAAGCAGGTCAGCTAGGGGAGAGAGAAGTTGGTTGAAGCCACCTGAAACAGCGCCAACCTTTCCACCGGATGCGTGAATGGCGTCAATCAGTTTGCGTGCGCCTTTGGTAATTTTGATTCGTTCATAAGTTGCTTCGATCACAGAGCCATCGAGACCGGACAGCGTCGAAACACGCTCGCGCAATGATTCGGCGAAATCAAGCTCTCCCCGCATGGCCCGTTCGGTCACGGCTGAAACTTCGGCGCGTTTTCCTGCGGCTTCTGCGAGCAGTTCTATAACTTCGTCTTCGATAAGCGTTGAATCGACATCAAAGACCACTAAAAATCGGGTCACGGATTTACTACAACGCCCTTGCCAACGACGGTGATTCCCGACTCGGTAACCGTGAAACCTCTATCGATGTCGCGCTGACGATCGACGCCAATCATCGCTCCGTCAGCAACGATGACGCCCTTATCCAAAATGGCACGCCTTACTGTTGCATTGCGACCGATCTGAACGCCATCGAGAA
>CAILJO010000022.1 GCA_903834635.1 uncultured Micrococcales bacterium
CGCCAGGCCACTAACCTCACGGATGGTCGGCGCCGCCACCACCTCGGTGTTCTTGTATTTCGCGCCAATGAGCTTTTTCACCAGGAACAACTGCTGGGCATCCTTTTGCCCAAAGATCGCAACGTCGGGGTCGACGATGCCGATGAGCTTGCCAACCACCGTCAACATTCCGTCGAAGTGCCCAGGTCGGGCGGCACCTTCGAAGGTGCTGCCGATGACACCCGCGCGTTCGGTCGGGGCACCAGGCACGCCATCGGGTGGATAAATCTCTTCGACCCACGGCGCATAGACAACGTCGCAAGGGCGTTGCTCGAGCAGCTCGCAGTCGGCCTCGAGCGTGCGCGGGTATTTGTCAAAGTCTTCGCCCTTGCCAAACTGCAGCGGGTTCACAAAGATGCTGACCACGACAAAGTCGGCCTGCTCGGCAGCGAGGTCGACCAGGCGCAGGTGCCCCTCGTGAAGTGCGCCCATGGTTGGCACAAACGCCACGCGCTTGCCCTCGGCCTTGGCCTCAGCGACCAGAGCCTCGACCTCTTTGTTGGTGTGAACTAGTTGCATCATTCGTCTCGCAAAATATCGGCTGGGTCGATTGGTGTGTGGCCGTCATTCAGCGCACCTTCGATGGCACTGCGCACACTCGGCGCCACGATGCCTCTGGCGTTTTCAACGCCCGCCGCCTCGAGTAGGCCGATCGCTTGGTTGACCACTAACGCCGAAAAGTTGGTCGCAACCTCGAACGCCTCGGCATAGGCGGCACGTTGTTCGTCTTCGATGACGACAGGCTCGGCACCCATCTCGATGACCAGCGCTTGAGCGATTGGCAGCGCGACCTTTGGAGCCGATACGCCAAAGAAAGAATCGCGCATGCGGTTGAGGTCAAGGCTGCTGCCGGTGAACTTCATGGCTGGGTGAATGGCCAGCGGAATCACACCGGCGTTGGCAGCCGCCGACAAAATGCCCACGCCGTGAGTCGGCGAGGTGTGAGCGACAAGCTGCCCCGGCTTCCAAAGTTTTTCGTCGCTAATGCCGCCGATTGTCGGAACAAGCTCGGCCTCTGGCAGTGCTAGCAGAACCAACTCGGCGCGAGACAACAGCTCGCCGAGAGGCAAAATGTCGACACCGTTGAGCATTGCGTCGCAGCGATCAAGTTCTTCGGGAGTGTTTGCGGTGATGCCGACAAGCAGGTGACCTGCGCCAGCCAAAGCCTGAGCCATCGAAATGCCAGCGGGCGTTGCGCCGACCACACCAACCGCTAGTCGGCCCTGTGTTGCGGCGCTCAAGCGGGGCTCGCATCCGAGCCAGAACCGGTGCTGGCATCAGGCGGAACCTTGCAGGCGCGCTCGACGATAACGCCACAAACGGTCATGCCGAGCGACGCAAGCAAACCCAGCGCGCTGCGCCAAACACCATTTGCGGTGACCTGCGGTGCGCTCAAAACGGCAAACAAGACGCCGGCGTGCCATCCGGTGAAGACGGCTCCTGCAATCGAGACGGCCTTGGCAAGCAACGCTACGCGAATCGCATAGAACGGATCGACGCGCTTGATCGGAGTCTGCTTGGCGTCGGCTGGTTTGCCGAGGGCATCTTTGATGGCAGCGCGGTAGCGAAAAATCGGCAGCGCCAAAATCAATAAGACGATGGCAATGACGGGCAGTGTGGCGAGCAGGTTTGTGGTCGAAACCGGCAGTTGGCCACCAAGGCGAACCAAAAGCTCGCTCAAGCCCCACGCCAAGATCGCGGTTGCCACGGCGTTGCTGACCAAAGTGCTGATGCGAGTTTGCTTCATGCGCTGATCCAAACTTCGTGCTTTAGAGGTTCGGCCAAATCGGCCACCTTGCCGTGTCCTGGCAAAATCGCACTCGGGTTCATAAGTGCCCACGGCACAACGACGAACGAACGCTGAAAGGCGCGAGGATGCGGCAGCTCGAGACGCTTGCCCGCTTTGATGAGGTTGCCATAGGTGATGATGTCGATATCGAGCGTTCGAGAGCCCCAACGTTCCAAACGAATTCGCCCGTTGTCGCGTTCGATTTGGTGCACGGCATCAAGAAGTTCGCCTGGCTTTAATGTGGTCTCGATTTCGATCACGCCGTTCAGATAGTTTGGCTTAGTTTCGTCGACACCACCCTCGGTGAGTGCGTGAGATTCGACAAGTGGTGACTTGGCAATTACAACGATGCCCTCGATTGATTTGAGTGCGCGAATTGCCGACTTAATGTTCTTCTTTCGATCACCAAGGTTTCCGCCCAAGGCAAGCACAGCGCGCACCGACATTCGACCGTTGGCTACTTTCGTTTTGCTTTGACGGTCACCGAAACATCTTCGAAGTCGAAAAGAATCGGTGCGTTCGGTTTGTGCACGGTGATTTTGGCTTTTTGAATGATTCCCGTTGCGTCACCACCGGCAAGGTTCATAACCAGGTCAAGCAGACGGGCGGCCAAAGTCTCTAGCAAATCGACCGGCTCGTTCTTGGCGTTCTCGACCAGCAGTTTGGCAAGCTCTGCGTAGTTGATGGTCGAGGCAAGGTCATCGTTCATAGATGCTTTGTCGCCATCGATCCAAACAGCGGCGTCGATATAAAAGTCTTGGCCGTTCTGGCGCTCAAAGTCGAACACGCCGTGATACGCAAAGACGCGCAAACCGGTCAGGCTGATTTTGTGTTGCATGGTTTAACTCTGCCCGCCTTCACGAAGAGCCGCAACAACGCTAATGGCGTCGGTCGTGGCAAGAACATTGTGCACGCGCACGCCCCAAAGTTTGCGTTGCAACAGCATCGCGGTCAGAACTGCGGTGGCCAGGTCGCGGCGATCGTTGCCGACCTCGTTTGAGTCATCTGGTTCGATTGCGCCGGCAATAAAACGTTTGCGGCTTGCACCAACCAAAATCGGCAAACCAAGTTTTTCGAGTTCATCTAGCCGTGCAACAAGCTGCCAGTTTTGCTTCATGTCTTTGGCAAAACCCAGGCCCGGGTCAATCACGATCTTGTCGCGTGAGACACCGGCCGCAACGGCGGCCTCGACTCGAGCGCCAAGTTCGCGAGCGACATCGACCGCGACGTCGTGATAGACCGCCTGGGTGTCCATAATGTCGCTGAATCCGCGCCAGTGCGAAATCACAAAAGTTGCGCCGGTTTCGGCAGCCACAGCCAACATGTTTTCGTCGGCAAGCCCGCCCGACACGTCATTGATGATGCTCGCACCCGCGGCCACCGCGCGACGAGCGGTTTCGGCATTCATGGTGTCAATCGAAACCTGAACGTCAAGGTTGGCTTTGATTTGCTCAATCACCGGAACCACGCGAGCGATCTCAGTTTCGAGTGCCACTCGATCAGCGCCTGGCCGGGTTGATTCACCGCCAACATCAACAATGTCGGCGCCGGCCATGACAAGCACCTGTGCGTGATCGATTGCGGCTTGAAGACTTTGGTGCTGGCCGCCGTCGCTGAATGAATCTGGTGTCACATTCAAGACACCCATAACGAGCGGTCTATAGAAGTTCATTTGTTGATTAAACCCATGACCTCGGCACGAGCCGCTGCCTCGCCATAGACGCCACGAGTCGCCATGGTCACCGTGTTGGCTTCGGGCTGACGAGCACCGCGCGAAACCACGCAGTGGTGTCGAGCCTCGATTACGACGACCACACCGCGCGTGGCCAGACCGCGCTCGAGCGCATCGGCGATTTGTGCAGTTAGGTTCTCTTGCAGCTGTGGGCGCGAGGCTACGATTTCGACCAACTTTGGAAGTCGACCCAAACCAATGACGCGATCGCTCGGCAGATATGCAATGTGGGCTACGCCAGTGAACGGCAAAAGGTGATGCTCGCAGATTGAGACAAACTCGATGTCTTTGAGAATCACAACATCGTTGTGTTCGGCCTCGAAGGTGTCGGCCAAAATCAAAGTCTCGTCAATGCCTATGCCTTTATAAAACTCGGCATAGGCCTCGGCAACCTTGGTTGGCGTTGCAGCTAGCTCTGAACGGGTCGGGTCTTCGCCGATCGCCGACAGAAGCTCGGTGACCGCGGCCTTTACACGCTCGGAGTCAAACAACTTTTGCTACTTTGTTGGCTTCTTTGCAGCAGGCTTTGCGACGACCTTTCGGGCGGCCGGCTTGCGAACTGCGCGCTTTGGAGCAGCCTGTGCTGCAGCCTTGTCGATTGCCTCTTGTTTGACAGCGCTTGAGCCCTTGCGAGGAATGGCGATTGGCTTAAGCTTTGAAACCGGGCGGCTCTTGCTCGACAACCACTGTGCGCGCTGCGGAAGCTTCTTGACTGCCTTGAAGATTTGAGCAATCGCCTCTTGGTTCAGCGTCTCCTCTTCCATCAGAGCCTTGGCCAGTGCGTCAAGAACCTTGCGGTTCAGGTTGATCGCCTTGTAGGCCTCGTTGTGTGCGTTCTCGAGAATCTGGCGCATTTCGGCGTCGATTGCCTGAGCGGTCGACTCGCTGTATTCGCGAACCTGACCCATGTCGCGGCCAACGAAAACTTCGCCACCGCCAGCATAAGAAACTGCACCGACCTTGTCGCTAAAGCCATACTGGGTGACCATTTGGCGAGCGATCTTGGTTGCCTTTTCGAAGTCGTTCGAAGCGCCCGTGGTTGGGTCGTGAAAGACGATTTCTTCGGCGACGCGGCCACCCATTGCATAAGCAATCTGGTCGAGCAACTGGTTGCGCGAGATCGAGTAACGGTCTTCGAGTGGCAGCACCATGGTGTAACCAAGTGCGCGACCGCGAGGAAGAATCGTTACCTTAGTGACCGGGTCGCTGTTGTTCAGCGATGCGGCAACGAGTGCGTGACCTGCCTCGTGATAAGCGGTGTTTAGTCGCTCCTGGTCTTGCATCAAGCGTGACTTCTTTTGTGGTCCACCAATGACGCGGTCGATTGCCTCGTCGAGAGTAGACGCGGTGATCTCTTTCTCGTTCAGGCGAGCGGTCAAAAGAGCGGCCTCGTTCAGCACGTTGGCCAGGTCTGCACCGGTGAAGCCTGGGGTGCGACGAGCGACCACGGCTAGGTCAACATCGGCGGCAATTGGCTTGCCCTTTGAGTGCACTTGAAGAATCTGCTCGCGACCCTTGAGGTCTGGTGCACCAACACCGATCTGACGGTCAAAACGACCTGGTCGCAAAAGCGCTGGGTCAAGAATGTCAGGGCGGTTGGTAGCAGCAATCAAAATGACGTTGGTCTTCGAGTCGAAGCCGTCCATCTCGACCAGCAACTGGTTAAGGGTCTGCTCGCGCTCGTCGTTGCCGCCGCCGATGCCCGCGCCGCGGTGGCGACCAACTGCATCGATTTCGTCAACAAAGATGATCGCTGGCGCGCTCTGACGAGCCTGATCGAACAGGTCTCGAACACGAGATGCACCGACACCAACAAACATTTCGACAAAGTCAGAACCCGAGATTGAGAAGAACGGAACACCGGCTTCGCCAGCAACAGCCTTGGCGACCAGAGTCTTTCCGGTTCCCGGAGGGCCATAAAGCAGCACTCCGCGAGGACTCTTGGCGCCAACCTTTTGGAACTTCTCTGGCTCTTTTAGGAATTCTTTGATTTCTTGTAGTTCTTCGATTGCCTCGTCGGCACCGGCAACATCGGCAAAGGTGACCTTGGAGTTCTCTTTGTTGGCCAGCTTGGCGCGCGACTTGCCAAAGTTCATGACCTTGCTGTTGCCGCCCTGCATGCCACTCATCAAGAACCAGAAAATGGCACCGATGATGATGAACGGAAGAATGCTGCCGAGCAGCGACATGTACCAAGGAGTGTTAGGCACCTCGTCGTTGTAGCCATCGCTCAGCGAGGCAGCTGCAACCGCATCGGCAACCTGAGTGCCGCGAGCGAGCACGTAATAGAACTGAACCTGGGTGCCATATTTGGCATCGGCGTGGCTGAGAATCATGTCAACGCGCTGTTCGCCGTCGTAGATTTTGACCGACTTGACCTCGCCCGAGTGCAGCATGTTCATGCCGACCGAGGTGTCAACCTGCTTGAACGAGGCTCCGGTGCTCATGGATGCACCAATGAAAACCACTAGCAGCGCGGCGAAAATGTAGACGAATGGGCCTTTAAGAAATTTCTTCAAACTGATCTGGAGCCGAGGCTCCGTCCTTTCCTTGTCAAAGAGGAACAACTCTAAGGCTACCCGCTGACATTCCCCCGCGCGATGGCTGTTCGCTAAGGGGTAAAGCGGGGCGCCGAAGGCATCGTGGTCAAAATCGGCTAGGGGCTAGCTGAAAACTTTGGAACGCGCCGAATTCGTTGAACTATGAATAAACGGCAGGCGACAGCACGGCCACACCCTTGAGGGTGCGGTAGCGCTCGGCATAGTCGAGGCCATAACCGACCACGAACTCGTTCGGAATCTCGAAGCCGACCATGGCAACGTCGACGGCTACCTTGGCAGCGTCAGGCTTGCGCAAGAAGGCCACGATCTCGACCGAGGCAGCGCCGCGAGCCTTGAGGTTCGAAGCCAACCACGACAGGGTTAGACCCGAGTCGATAATGTCTTCGACGATCAAAACGTGGCGACCCAAAACGTCGGCGTCAAGGTCTTTCAGAATGCGAACGACACCACTCGACTGAGTGCCCGAGCCATAAGAAGAAACGGCCATCCAGTCCATCTGCACCGGAATCTGCACCTCGCGCGAAAGGTCGGCCATAAACATGACGGCACCCTTCAGCACACCGACCAGCAGCACGTCTTTGCCAACGTAACGTTTGTCGATTTCGGCAGCCAACTCTTTGACTTTGGACGTGATTTGTTCTTCGGTGACGAGAATCTTGGTGATCTCACCGGCAACCTTTGAGAGGTCCACTAACAAGCTCCTGGTTTTAGGGTTTTAGCGCTTCTGAATACGAGTTTTTGACCCGTGCGTTCTACTCTAGCCCCTGGCAGGGTGAGTGGTTTCTGACCGTGCCATTCGGTCACCAGTTCGGTCACCGTGGCCAGGGTTGTTGCGGTCGGGCGACCACCGACGGTCTCAATCGCGATCTTTAAAACGCGCACACGGATGCCTTCGGCTAACCCTTCGAGTTTGTCAACCGGCAGCTCGACGGCGGTGGGCAGAACGTTGGCGTGGGTCACGAATCTGGCCATGGCGAGTGCGTCTAGCGCCGCGGCATCGTGGCGAAGTTGGGCTGCGGTGCGTGCGAGTGATTCGGCGACACCGGGGCCGAGCACGTCTTCTAGCATCGGCAGCACCTCGTTTCGCACTCGCACGCGAAGGTAGCGAGGGTCTTCGTTGTGCGGGTCGTTCCAAACTTCGATGCCGCTGTCGTGGCAAAACGCGACGGTGGTGGCTCGACGCAACTCGAGCATCGGGCGCAGATATGTTTCGCCGACGGGCTGCATGCCGGCGATCGACTTGGCACCCGAACCGCGAGCCAAGCCAAGCAGCACCGTTTCGGCTTGGTCGTCGAGGGTGTGGCCGAGCATCACGAACTTGGCCCCAGATTCTTGGCGAGCGGTTTCGAGCGCGGCATAACGCGCGCTACGGGCGGCGGCCTCTGGCCCGCCATCGGTGCCGACCACGACCGCACGAATCTCGACCGGGTTGAGGCCAAGTTCGCGCAAACGCGTGGCGGTGTTCTCGGCCACGATCTTGGTGACCTCTTGCAAGCCATGCTCGACAATCACGGCACCAACACGAATGCCCGCGCGTGGCCCCTCAAAAGCGGCGGCAGCGGCGAGCGCCATGGAGTCGGCTCCGCCCGAAACGGCGACCAAGACGAGGTCATCTTTGTTGATTTCGGCGAGCACCCAGTTTTCGCGCACGGCTCGGCGCACATCTGCCATGGCAGGTGTTAGTCGCGGTCGAGTGCTCACGCTGCCCTTTCGATAAACTGCTATGAGACAACTCTATTTAGGAGCACCATGGCACACGACGTCGTTATTGAAATTCCTCGCGGCAGCCGCAACAAGTATGAAGTCGACCACGAGACCGGTCGCGTTCACCTTGACCGCGTTCTGTTCACACCTTTTGTTTATCCGATCGACTACGGATACTTCGACAACACCCTCGGTGGCGACGGCGACCCTCTAGACGCTTTGGTCATGCTCGAGTTTCCGGTCTACCCAGGTGTGGTTTGCACCGTTCGCCCGGTCGGCGTTTTGACCATGGAAGACGACGGCGGCATCGACGAGAAGCTCATCTGTGTTCTTGAGAAAGACCCACGCTGGTCACACATTCAAGACATCGACGATGTTCCGGCACAGACCAAGAACGAGATCAAGCACTTCTTTGAGCACTACAAAGACCTCGAGCCTGGCAAGTGGGTCAAGGTTGGCGACTGGCAGGGCAAAGATGTTGCCGAGCGTTTGATCGCAGAGTCGATCGAGCGCTTCAAGGCCGAAGGCCACTAGAGCTAAACAAAAAGTCCCCGGCGATTGTGTCGGGGACTTTTTTGTTTGTCGAAGGTTCGGCTAGCCGAAGGCATCGTGGTGGTTATTAGGCGCTTGGGCGACCGGCGTATTTATACATTTCGCCCCAACGAATCGGTCTGATTCGAACAGTCGCGCCAGGATGCGGTGCCTCGAGCATTTCGCCGTTGCCAAGATAAATGACTACGTGGTACTTGTCGCCGTTGAAGTTGTTTGGCTCTTGGGTGTACCAGAACAGGTCGCCTACTTGGCGCTCGCTCAACGGCACGAGTTTTTGCTCGGCTGCCATGGTGTTGAACTGGTTGGTTGCCGAGTGGGTGCCGATGTAGATTCCGGCTGCCGCATAGGCGGCCTTGGTAATGCCAGAGCAGTCCCAAATGTTCGGGCCCATGCCGCCGAGCACATAGGGTTCACCAATTTGGGCTTCGGCAAAGTTGATTGCGATCGCAACCTTGTTCGGGTCGGCATCGCCAACCGTATAAAGCTCGGGTGCGGTCAAGTCGGCCGAACCTTGCTGCTGACGTTTTTCGGCGGCGAGGCCCTCTTCGCGGGCTTTCGCGATGGCGGCCGAAGTGTTCTGCAAGATTGCAAGCTGTGCATAGAAAGTTTTGCTCTTCGCCTTGAAAGCTGCCAACTGAGCTTCGACTGCATTGGCAGCCTGGGTTGCCGCGGCAAATGCGTCACGCGCAATCTTGGCCTTGCCCGCCAACTGCGACTTGGCGACCTTCAGTTGGTCGGTCACCGACTGGGCATACTTTTGCTTCTCGATTGACCTCTTATAGATGGTGTTGCTCTGCTGGGCTATCTTTTCGCTTTGACCTAGCTGATACAAAAGGTCATCGGCCTTGGATGCATTGAGAAGCAGGTTTAGCGTCGTGCCAGAAGCGCCGTTGCGATACATCTGAGCTGCCAACTGACCGAGCTGCATTTGCGCAGAGTTGGCCGAGGCGTTGGCCGCATCTGCCTGACCTTGCAAAACCTTCACCTTGGATGCCATCACGTCAACGGCACCTTGAGCCTGGTTAAATTTTTCGCCCTTGATCAACGAAATTTTTGCCAAACGATCGGCGATGACATTTTGATCAGAAATAATTTGGTCAAGACGAGCGATCAAAGCCTTCTTGGCGGCAACCTTGTGACGTGCTGCTTGCACCTCTGCCCAGGTTGGATAGCTGGGCTGAGCAAAGGCCGGGGCAATGACTGCGCCGGCGGCAATTAGCCCCAAAACCAAGGCAAAACCTATCCAAACTCGGCGAGCGCCAGCAAAGCGAGCACGCAAAGTTAGAAGATTCATGCTTCTAAAGTAACGCTCAGGTTGCCAAAAGCCTATGAAGGCAGGTAATCTTGGCTCTTGATGCCAAAAGCATCGCGCTTTTCGGCCCCATCGTTTAGAGGCCTAGGACACCGCCCTTTCACGGCGGCAGCACGGGTTCGAATCCCGTTGGGGTCACAAAGGTGCGAGCTGAAAGCAACAAGGTCCTGTAGCGCAGTTGGTTAGCGCGCCGCCCTGTCACGGCGGAGGTCGCGGGTTCAAGTCCCGTCAGGATCGCTGGGTGCGAAAGCATCCATGGCTCTGTAGCTCAGTTGGTAGAGCGAACGACTGAAAATCGTTAGGTCCGCGGATCGATGCCGCGCGGAGCCACGAAAAGTCCCAATCTCACGACTGGGGCTTTTTGCTTTAAGCGGGTCCAGCCTCTAGGCAGATGTCTTGGGCAAAAGTTAGTCTTAAGCGAAGTCATAAAGAAAGAAGAAAATGACAAAAGAACGCAGTCGCTGGATTGCCCTGATTTTTATCTCGGCAGCAATCTCGCTAGTAATCATTGACGGCACCATCGTCAACACAATTTTCCCTAAGGTCATCGAAGCCCTAAAGCTGACCTCCACTCAGGTTCAGTGGGTTCAAGAGAGCTACGTGCTGGTTTTCGCCGCACTGCTTTTGGTCTGGGGTTCTCTAGGTGACCGCATCGGTCGCAAGCGCCTTTTGATCATCGGTATCACGCTGTTCGTTGCGGCCTCGGTTTGGGCCGGTTTCTCGACCGATGCTTCGAGCATGATTCTGGCTCGCATCGTTCAGGGCTTCGGCGGTTCGATGGTTCTGCCAACCACCCTGTCGTTGGTTAACGCAACCTTCCAGGGCAAAGAGCGCGGCATCGCGTTTGCTGTCTGGGGTGCAACCATCGGTGGAATGGTCGCTGTTGGCCCGGTTCTTGGCGGCTGGCTTGCCACCGACTTCGGCACCGATGGCTGGCGCCTCGCCTTTAACATCAACCTGCCGCTAGGCGCGATTGTTCTAGCCGGTTTGTGGTGGTGGGCCAAGGAGTCCAAGCAGGAACACGAAGAAAAGGGCATCGACATTCTTGGTGCAGTTCTTTCGGCCATCATGTTTGGAACTTTGGTTTTTGGTCTAATCGAGGGCCGCACCTACGGCTGGTGGAACGTGGATGCCAAGCACCCGTTCGCAATCGGCGACTTCAAGTGGGCAACCGACGGCATTTCGGTCATTCCGGTTTCGCTAGCAATTTCGGCAGTCACCTTTGTTCTTTTCGTTCTTTATGAGAACTCGCGAGTCAAGGCTGGCAAGTCGGTTCTGCTCGATGTGGCCATCTTCAAGATCGGCTCATTCCGCAACGGTTCGATCGCTGCCCTCATTATTTCGATGGGTGAGTTCGGTGTTCTATTCGCTCTTCCACTTTGGTTGCAGAACGTTCTTCACCTGACCCCGATCTCTTCAGGTCTGGTGCTGCTTTGGTTGGCCGGTGGAGCGTTCTTGGCTTCGGGCGTCGGCGGTGGACTCAGTGGCAAGGTTTCGCCAGCGAACATGGTTCGTGTTGGTGTTGCTCTCGAACTGATTGCCGTGATTGGTATCGCAATTTGCGCTTCGGTTGGTGGCGGCTTTTGGTCGATCGTTCCTTGGCTCTTTGCCTACGGAATCGGAATCGGCTTAGCTACCGCTCAGCTGACCGGTGTCATCATGGTCGATGTTCCGATGAACAAGGCTGGTCAGGCTTCAGGAACCCAGAGCACAGCCCGCCAGATTGGTTCGGCTCTTGGCATCGCGGTTCTTGGAACCATGCTGTTTAGCTATGTTCAGAGCAGCATCGACACCCGACTTGGTGACCTCAAAAACCAGGGCATCAACGACAAGATGACTTCGCAGATTTCGAACGCCGTCGTTGACTCGGCCGGTGGAGCGATTCCTGGTCTATCGGGTTCGTTGCAGTCATACGGTGTTCCTGTGGCCTTGGCCGACAAGGTTCAAGACGAAGCCGGCAACGCGTTCACCGATGGAACCAAGGCTGCGGCCTGGGCCGCCGGTGGGTTCTTGGCGCTCGGCTTGCTTTCGACCATCAACATCGGCACTCGACGCGAAAAGAAAAAGGTCGCAGTCGACTAAACAGTCGCGCTAAAACTTGCCCCAATCGGATTCGTTTTCGATTGGGGCAAGTTCAATTTCGTTAGTAATCTTGACCTTTGTGAACGAACTCGACCCAAAGCGCCTGCTTCTAGGAAAACGTCTCTCAACTCGCCGACTTGAAGGCGAACTTCTTCCGAAGACCATTGCGCTTCCTATCTTCTCTTCTGACCCTCTTTCTTCGGTGGCCTACGGTCCGCAAGAAATGCTGATGATCCTGACTCTGGGTGGCGCAGCCATGTTGAGCTTTGCTCCATGGATCGCCGCCGTTGTTGTTCTACTTCTGGTCATGATTGTGCTCTCATACCGCAAGGTTGTAGCCGCCTATCCTTCGGGCGGTGGTGATTATGAAGTTGCCAAAAAGAACATCGGCGAAAAGTCTTCGCTCATCGTCGCAGCAGCACTGTTGCTCGACTACGTCATGACCGTTGCCGTGTCTATCGCATCTGGTGTCGACAACCTGATTTCGGCGTTCCCTGGTCTAAACGACTTTCGTGTAGCAATCGCGGTTGGCTTTATCGTGTTCCTCTGCGGAATCAACCTTCGCGGCGTGCGTGAGTCGGGTGTTGCCTTCGCAATGCCGACTTACCTCTTTATTGGCACCGTACTCACCATGCTTGGCGTGGGTATCTTCAAGCTGGCTACCGGGCAATCTATCGTTGCCGAGTCTTCAAACCTGATTGTCCAGGCTGACAAGAGCCTAACCGCCAGCGGAGTTTTGGTGGTCTTGTTGCTGCTTCGCTCGTTCGCATCTGGTTCGGCAGCCCTGACCGGTGTCGAGGCGATCGCTAACGGTGTGCCAGCATTCCGTGTTCCAAAAATCAAGAACGCCCAGATCACCATGTCGTGGATGGGTATCACAGCCATCACCATGATGATCGGTATCGTCTCGTTCTCGCTGATCTCTGGCATTCGCTACATCGAAGATGCCGCGCAGCTAACCGGCGCCCAGCAGGCCGACTTCTTGAGTCACCCACAGCCTTCGGTTATCGCTCAGTTGGGTATGGCGATTTTTGGCGACGGCAGCATTCTGTTCTTCATTTTGCAGGCAGCCACCGCGGCGATTCTGTTGCTGGCAGCCAACACCGCGTTCAACGGTTTTCCGTTGCTTGCATCGGTTCTCGCCAAAGATGGCTACGCGCCAAAGGCAATGCTCACCCGTGGTGACCGTTTGGTTTATTCGAACGGAATGCTTTCGCTAACGCTTGCGGCTTTGGTTCTTGAACTGGTTTATCAAGCCAACGTTTCGCAGCTGATTCAGCTTTATGTTCTTGGTGTGTTCACCTCGTTCACGATCGGCCAGCTTGGAATGTTGCGCCACTGGAAGCGCGGCAAAGCCGACGGCAGCATCACGCCTAAAGAGGCAAACTCTGGCCGCCTAATCAACGGTGTTGGCGCAACCATGACCGCATCGGTTTTGGTGATTGTCACGCTGACCAAGTTCACTCACGGCGCCTGGTTGGTGTTCATCATCATGCCGGTTCTGTATTGGGTCATGTACAACACGGGTCGTTACTACAAGACCATCGAGCACGAGATCGCTATCGACGACGAAACCAAGTTCGGCAGCGACGGCGACTATGCGGTCGTGCTGATGGACAAACTTAATAAGCCACAGTTGAAAGCGCTCGACTATGCAATCTCGGTCAAGCACAACAAGCTCGACGTGATTCACATCGCCGCCGACCCGGCCCGCGCCGAAGCTTTCAAGCAGGAGTGGAAAGAGTATGGAATCAAGGTTCCACTGAAGATCATTGAGTCGCCTTATCGCGAGTTCTCTGCGCCGCTAATCGAGTACCTAGAGAATCACCGAGAGCGTTACGGGCGCGAGCGCATTGCTGTTTATATGCCTAAATACATCGTCGGTCACTGGTGGGAGCACGTTTTCCACAACCACCGCGCCAACCGCATTTCGCGTCGTCTGCTTTATGTTCACGGCACCATGCTCGTGACCGTGCCTTGGCGTTTGCAGTCGGCAGCCAAGTTCAACCCGTTCTTGCGTGCGCCACTTCCTGGCGATGTGCGTCGCGGTGTTCCAGTGCGCCCTCAACCTCGCGGTCACGAAAAGGGTCGCAACGCGGTGTTCGTTGTTGGTCACAAAGAAGACGAAGACGAATAAACCTTGAAGGCCAAGACTCTTTGGTTGGTTTTTGCTGGCGGAGCCATTGGCTCGATTGCGCGAGCGTTTTTGACCACCTTTGGGGCTAATGTTTGGGCCACGCTAACCGTCAACGTGGTTGGTGCGGCGCTTTTGGGTTTGATTCAAACAGCGCCAAGATTCGCTGGCGAAAAACGCCAGGCCTTTTGGGCGACCGGTTTCTGCGGCGGCTTTACTACGCTCAGCGGAATCGTCTTGGTCACGGTTTTTGCCAAGACCGATGACACCGGCATTGTGGTTGCCTGGGTGCTCGCAAACATCGTCTTCGGCATAGCTGCCTATGCAGCCTTCGCCAAGATCGGCAAACAAATGAAGGCTCAAAACTGATGCCCGCAAATCTTGTGCTCTTGTTGGGCGTTGGGGTCGCCGGAGGCATCGGTGCCGTGGTTAGATTTTGGCTAGCCGATTTGCGC
>CAILJO010000023.1 GCA_903834635.1 uncultured Micrococcales bacterium
GGCAGTTTTCGCTCAGAGGCTTTGAACTTCTAAATTCAATGGGCGAGCGCAACCTGCTCGACATTTCGGTATTCGATGCCTGCCTGAACAGTTTGAGAAACTTAGGCCTAGCAACGCTCATCGCAACACCCATTGGACTGTTCATAAGCTTCTTAATGGCGACGCGAGCAAAAGCGCAGCTCGCAAAGCCGAAGAGGCGCGATGTTCTTGGGGCCACGATCGACAGTTTGTTTATGTTGCCTATTGGTGTCTCATCGGTGGTATTAGCACTTGGCTATCTGATCACCTTCGGTGATGGCTGGTTGCCATTGCGCTCAAGTTGGTTAGTTGTTCCGCTTGTGCAAGCGCTTCTGGCAACGCCACTGGTTGTGCGCATTGTTTACCCAGCCCTAATGGCAATCGAAGACACCGTGCATGCTCATGCGCAAACCGAAGGCGCAACACAGTGGCAAATTTTTGTGCGTCTAGATTTGCGCATCATTAGCCAAGCGGTGCGCACAGCCCTCGCTTTTGCTGCTCTTGTTTCACTTGGCGAATTCGGTGCAGCGAGCCTGTTGAGCTTCGGCGATCAATCGACGCTCACCGTTTTGCTCTATCAACTGATATCGCGACCAGGTGGCCAGAACTATCAAATGGCCCTGTCGATAGCCGCAATATTGGTTGGCCTAACGATCGCAACCGTGCTGTTAGTTTCTAGAGACTCAAAAACTCAACGGGGGCATTAACCGCCGCAAAGCGTGAGCGCATAACCTCGAGCGCTTCAGGGTTTTTATCGACCAAAATGAATTGGCGATCTAACTCGAACGCTGCGGCACCCGTGGTGCCAGAACCGGCAAAGAAATCGAGCACGGTGTCGCCCTGTCGCGACGAGGCCTGAATGATTCGACGCAAAATGCCAAGCGGCTTTTGAGTTGGGTAACCCGTCTTTTCTTTGCCAGTTGGCGAAACGATGGTGTGCCACCAAACATCGGTTGGCAGCTTGCCAAGCTCGGCCTTTTCTCGGGTCACTAATCCTGGCGCCATATATGGTTCACGATCGACTGCGCTCGAATCAAAATAATATTTGTCTGGGTCTTTCACATAAACCAAAATCGTGTCGTGCTTCGCTGGCCAACGCGATTTCGATTTGGCGCCATAGTCATAAGCCCAGATGATTTCGTTCAAAAAACATTCGCGACCAAAAAGTGCATCGAGCAAAACTTTGGCATAGTGCGCCTCGCGATAATCAAGGTGCAGATATAGAGTGCCCGATTCAGCAAGGATGCGCCAAGCGGCCTCAAGTCTTGGCTCTAAAAACTGCCAATAGTCAGCGAACTCGTCGTCATAGCTAAGCACCGTTTCACGAATGATGTCATAGCGCACACCCTTGAAGCCAACGCGGTTGCTCGATTCATTTCGACTGGTGATGGTTTTGCCGCGAGTCTGTTTGCGACCCGTGTTGAACGGTGGATCAACATAAATGAGTTGCACACTGTTGTCGGCAATAGACTGCAAAACAGTCAGGTTATCTGCGTTAAATACCTGATTAGTTATTTGTTTTGCGGGCATAGAAAGAGATTAACATCATGGACTTTAGAGTTGTGCACAATGCCGAGAATCATGAATACGAATTGTTTGACGGCGACAAGAAAATTGGAGAACTCACCTATGTGATTGGTGATGGTGTTCTTGATTTGATGCACACTGGCGTTCGCGATGAATATAAGGGTCAGAACCTAGGGGCGTTCTTAGTCAAAGAGGCGCTGAACGACATTAGAGCCAAGGGGCAATATCAGATTGTGCCTAGCTGCCCATACATTCCGGTTTATCTGCGCCGCCACCCAGAAGATCAGGATCTAGTCGCAAACTAATTCGGCGACTTCGCAATTTGGTAAGCGCGACTAGCCAAAGCGTTCGCGCAACCAAGCCAGCAAGTCGGCGATAACTTCGTGCTTATTGGTTTCGTTAAACATTTCGTGGCGGCCTTCGTGATAAATCACCATGGTCAAATCTTGAATGCCAACCTTGTGTCGATAGGTGTTGGCTAGTGCCTCGTTGCCGCGCTGACCACCAATCGGGTCAACCGATCCGGCAAGAATATAAATCGGCTAGTCTTTGCGTATCTTGTTGCTAGGTGTGAAGAACAAACGCAGTCCGTTTGCGATGCCGAGCACCTTTGCGGCAGCGGCAAAAAACGTGAGTTCATCTGCGGCGAATTCAGCGCCGA
>CAILJO010000024.1 GCA_903834635.1 uncultured Micrococcales bacterium
ACGACGTCACACTTGCTTTTTACCCTGGCGCCAAGATTGGCGTGGTTGGCCCTAACGGAGCAGGTAAGTCGACCGTGCTAAAGATTATGGCTGGCCTCGAGAACACCACCAACGGTGAAGCTCGCCTCAGCCCAGGCTTCAGCGTGGGCATGCTGATGCAAGAGCCGCCGCTTGATGAAACCAAAACCGTGCTCGGCAACGTCGAAGAAGCTGTTGCACACATCAAAGCCAAGGTCGATCGCTTCAACGAGATTTCGGCAGAACTTGCCAACCCAGACGCCGACTTTGACACCCTGCTTGCCGAGATGGGCACGCTGCAAGAACAAATCGATCACCTCGACGCGTGGGATCTTGACAACCAACTAGAGCAGGCCATGGATGCCCTTCGTTGCCCACCGGGTGACACCGCGGTGACCCACCTTTCTGGTGGTGAGCGTCGTCGCGTTGCACTATGCAAACTGCTTCTCGAAAAACCAGACCTATTGCTTCTCGACGAACCTACAAACCACCTCGACGCCGAATCGGTGTTGTGGCTTGAACAGCACCTCGCGAAGTATCCTGGCGCTGTTTTGGCTGTTACACACGACCGTTACTTTCTCGACAACGTTGCCGAATGGATTCTCGAGCTCGACCGCGGTCGCGCCTACCCATACGAAGGCAACTATTCGACCTATCTTGAAAAAAAGCGTGAGCGTCTCGAGGTGCAGGGCAAAAAGGACGCGAAGCTTGCAAAGCGTTTGAGCGATGAACTCGAGTGGGTTCGTTCTAGTGCCAAGGCCCGCCAGACCAAATCGAAAGCGCGTTTGGCCCGCTACGAAGAGATGGCAGCTGAGGCTGATCGCGACAGAAAGCTCGACTTCGAAGAGATTCAGATTCCGGTTGGCCCGAGACTTGGCAACATCGTGCTCGAGGCCAAGAACCTGCAAAAGGGTTTCGATGGCCGTTCGCTGATCAACGGTCTTTCGTTCTCGTTGCCACGCAACGGCATCGTCGGGGTGATTGGCCCTAACGGTGTCGGTAAGTCGACGTTGTTTAAATCGATTGTCGGCCTTGAACCAATTGACGGTGGTGAACTGAAAATTGGTGAGACGGTGAAGATCTCTTATGTTGATCAGTCCCGTGGCGGCATTGACCCAAACAAGACCCTGTGGGAAGTCGTCTCTGGTGGTCTCGACTACATGATTGTCGGCAACACCGAAATGCCGTCGCGCGCCTATGTTGCGGCTTTCGGTTTCAAGGGCCCAGACCAACAGAAACCTGCCGGCGTGCTTTCTGGTGGTGAGCGCAACCGACTAAACCTTGCGCTAACTCTGAAAGAGGGCGGCAACCTGCTGCTTCTCGACGAGCCGACAAACGACCTTGATGTCGAAACCCTGTCGAGCCTCGAGAACGCGCTGCTCGAGTTCCCTGGCTGCGCTGTGGTGATCACACACGATCGTTGGTTCCTTGACCGTGTTGCAACCCACATTTTGGCCTATGAGGGCACCGACGAAAAGCCAGATCAGTGGTACTGGTTCGAGGGCAACTTCGATGGCTATGAAGAGAACAAGATCGCCCGCCTGGGTGCCGATGCCGCCAAGCCGCACCGTTCGACCTATCGCCGCCTGACTCGCGACTAATGCAGTTCAACTTCGAGCTAGTCGATGAGCAGAGCGTTGATGATCTGCGCAAGTTCTTGGCACGTGCAATTCGCATGGATGCAGCTGGGCAGGTCAGGTTGCGCGCATTTGGCGACGTCTTGACGGCCTCTGTCGCACCGCTCTATGTTGCTGAACAGACTAGGTCAACCGATGGTGGTCTCACCGTGCTTGGATTACGCACCATAGCTTTGGCAACGCCTGCCGAGTTTGATGTTGCGCTGGCGATTGCCACTCTCGACAAAATCCTTTCTGGCCAAATCGATGACGAACAACCGCTTTCTTTGAGTGAACGCTTAGAGCGCCTCGCGAATCTTGGTCGAGGTGGCAACAAAGCAACGGCGTTTGTTGTCGACGACACCGTTGCGCCAGAAGCCTGGTTCGACGAAGCGGTGCCACGCAGTGGCTGGGTCGAACGCGGCACGATTGCCGAGCCAGAGCTCACCAAAACTGCCCGCGATGGCGTTGCCGAGGTCACCAACGTTTTGCCAACATCGGTTGGTGGGCCGATAGCGGCGCGCATCCGTGCTGAAATCTGGAGCCGACCGATTGACTACACAGTGCCAGTGCCAGCAGGCGCTGCCTTCGTTGCGGCAGGGTTGGGTTTTCTAACCGAAGGCGAAATCGTGCCGTGGTTTATGTCGGGCGACTGGATTCGTCTTTCGAGTGAACACGGCCACGTGCTTGCCCACAAGGCTCATACCTATTTGACCGAAGAAGAACAGCGCGCGCAGGGTTTGCTCTAGCCGCGCCAAAGGCGACAGAACTATTCTTCGAATGTGTTGAGCATCGCGGTTGCCGCACGATCTAGATAAGCCCAAAGCTGAGCCTCATAAATCTGCGGCAACTCGAGCGAATCAACAGCTGCGCGCATGTGCTTTAGCCATCTAGCTCTTGCATCTGGATTGATCTTGTAAGGCGCGTGTCGCATTCGAAGGCGTGGATGACCGCGCAGCTCTTGATAGGTTGTTGGCCCGCCCCAGTATTGCTCTAAAAACATTTGCAGGCGTTCGGCTGCTGGCCCAAGGTCTTCTTCTGGGTACATCTCGCGCAACACATCATCGGCAGCGACGCCCTGATAAAACTTATCGACAAGCTTTTTGAAAGCCGGGCTGCCGCCAATCAGCGCATAGAGGTCGCCCTCGGCATCGTGATTGTCTGCTGTGCGAATGCGAACCGTTTCGACCTGGTTGCGGTCGGCAAATTCTGCTGGGATTTGCTCTTCGGCCATTAGTCGCGCAAATTCACAAAGATGTTGGTGCCACCGGCTGCCAGTGCAATGCCAGCCGCATCAAGTTCGGCTTTGACCAGCCGACGCAATTCACGGGCGGCTAGGTCTTTGTGGGTTGGTTGCACTTTGTTGACCAAGCGCACAACAACCTGTTCACCGCTGATTGCGTTGATGCCCCAAACCTCTGCGGTGCCAATCAGGTGAGCGGCGATTGACTCGTCGCGGCCTAGCTTGGCTGCGGCATTA
>CAILJO010000025.1 GCA_903834635.1 uncultured Micrococcales bacterium
ACCCCAACCAGCGCATCGGTGCGGGCGTAGACTGCGATTGTGTCTATGCAAGAAGTAACCGAATACATCGAAGCTCAAGATGAACCAAAGCGTGCCACGTTGCAGGCTGTGCGCGAGAGCATTCTAGAAATCGAACCCCGGCTCGAGCAGGTGATCGCTTGGAACTCGCCGCAGTTCAAACTGAACGGCAAGAATGTCGCGGGGCTGTGTGCATTCAAGAGCCACCTGACTTTCTCGCCGCAGAGTGCCGAGGTCATGACGGCGCTCGCCGACGACCTTGCCGGCTTCGTGGTTTCAAAGAGTTCATTCCAATTCGACATGGACAAGCCGCTGCCAAAAGCGCTGCTAACCAAGTTGATCAAAGCAAGAATCCAAGAGATAGAAGCAAAATGACCACCATTGAGTTCAAGGGCCTGAGAAAGGTCTATAAAGATGTCACGGCGGTGGAAAATTTGGATGCCAAAGCTCTGCCTGGTCGCATCACCGGTTTTCTCGGGCCTAACGGTGCCGGCAAGAGCACGGCACTGCGTTGCCTGCTGGGTTTGGCCACGCCGACCAGCGGCGAGGCACTGATTGGCGGCAAGACCTATAGCCAACTTGCCCACCCGCTTACCCAAGTTGGCGCGGTTTTAGACTCGAGCGGTTTCAACGGCAGCCTGACTGCAAACCAAAACATGCGAATCATTTGCACCGCTGCCGGAATCTCGCACGACCGAATTCAACCGCTGCTCGAACTTGTCGAACTTGGGCAGGTTGGCCGCAAGCGCACCAAAGGCTTTTCGCTTGGCATGCGCCAGCGCCTGAGCCTGGCCGTGGCCCTGCTTGGCGACCCACAGATTTTGGTGCTCGACGAACCAGCCAACGGCCTTGACCCCATCGGCATCGCGTGGTTGCGCAAGTTTTTGCGCGACCTAGCCGACAGCGGCAAGACCATCTTGGTCAGCAGCCACCAGCTTGCCGAACTTGAGCACACGGTCGACGACGTGATCATTTTGAACCACGGCAAGTTGATTGCCGCCGGCCCGCTTGCCGAGATCAAAAAAGGCAAGGCATCGCTCGAAGAGGCGTTCCTAGCGCTCGTGACAACCGCGAGTGCCCCAAGTGTTTCAAACGTCGCCTCAAGCACCGCCAAGAAAGGCGTCACCAAATGAACCTCGTCAAATCTGAGTTTCTAAAAGTCATATACCAACGCCGCACTTGGGGTTTGCTGCTTGCGGGCATCGCTCTTGCGGTGTTAGCCACCAGCGTTAGCCCTTGGGCTATGACACGCCTAACCCAGGGCAACCTTGGGTCGCTGGCCAACCCTCAAGCGATTGACAGCGTCTATGCCAAGGCTCTGGGCAGCTATATCTTTGCCGTCATCATCGGCACCATGATGATGTCTAGCGAGTTCAACCACCACACGGCAATCGCCACGTTCTTGGTTTCACCAAAACGCTCCAGTGCCTACTATGCCAAGCTCGTCGTAGCCGCGGTCACCGGCGCTTTGTTCATGGTGGTCACCACCGGCATCGGCATGATCGGTGGAGTTATCGCGCTTGGTTATTACAAAGGCGCCGCCGCCCCAACCGACGGCAAGATTATCGACCTGCTAGCCGCCGGCGCACTGATTGGTGCTGTTCTTGCGGTTGTTGGGTTGGCCATTGGCACACTGATTCGCAACCAGAACGCGGCCGTCACAACCACGCTGGTTTATTTCTTTGTGGTCGACCGTCTGCTCGGTGTTTTGTTCACCGACATCGGCAAGTACCTGCCAACCGGTTTGATTACTTCGATGATGAATCTGCAGCTAAAGGTTAAGACCGGTGGCATCACCATCGATTCGGCGAACTACCTCGACTCATTGCCGGCAGCCGGTTTGCTTCTTCTATATGGAATCGTTTTCGGTGCGATTGCGTTGGTCACCACCAACCGTCGCGACATCGACTAAAGGGTTAGGTCAACACCCCAGCGAGCCGAAAATTCGGCGCCGGGCTCAAGCCAAATCAGGTTTCGACCCGAGTTGAATGCGTTGGGTGCAGCCGTGGATGGCTCGATGGCTGCAACATTGGTTTTGCCGCCGTCCACAGTTGGAAAATAGTTTGGCGTGAAAATCACAACGTGCTTAAAGTGCTCGTCTTGCCACACGTCTAGGCCTCGGCCATCGGTGGTGCGCAAATAAGTGTGAGCGTTGCCGTGTTCGTCACGAGGCAAATCAGTCAAGTCTTCATCGATATGTTGGTCGCCAATGCGAGTGCCGTGACGCAAGTCAATCGGGGTGCCTAGAGTTGGGGTTTCGCCAATCGGAATCTGACGCGAATTCACAACGGTGAGCGTTTCGGCATCGGTGGTCAAGATCAGGTCGGCAGATTCAACTGCCGAAAACTTAAAATAGGGATGTGCTCCTGTGGCATAAGGCGCGGCATCTGCGCTCAGGTTGTGCGCCTGGTGAGTCACCACAAGACCGGTGTCAACCAGCTGATAAGTAACGCGTGTTTGCACCGCAAACGGGTAACCATCGGAGGGTTCAATCAGAGCGGCAAGCGTGACCGATGACTCGGTTTGCGAAACCAGATCGTATTTGTGGTCGAGCAGCAGGCCGTGGTTGGCGTTGTCTTGGTCAACGATCGTGATCGGGTTTTGCAGCACTTGGCCGCGATAAGTCCACTGCCCGTGGTCGAGGCGATTAACCCAAGGCGACATGACCTGCCCCGCGCACAGCGGAGCTTTTGAGTCTTCGGCATAGGGTTCAACCAAATCGATCTCGCCAACACTGAAGGTTCTAAGCGATGCGCCAACCTGCATAATCGTTGCGGTTAGGTGGCCGATAGGGCTTTTATGCGTGAGAACAAACTGTTCTAACGTTGCTGTCGTCATAGAAGGTGCTACTAGCTCTTCTTCTCTGACGGAAGCTCGGTGATTGTTCCCGTGATCATGGCAACTAGTGTGTCGCCATCGAATAGGTTGGTCGGTGCATCTTTGACGATCTTGCCAAGACGAAGCACGATCACGCGATCGGTGACCTCGAGAACGTGTGGCAAGGTGTGCGAAATAAAGATAACTCCGAGACCCTTAGCCTTGGCAGCCTTCACGATGTGAAGAACTTCGCCGGCCTGGCGAGCGCCAAGGTGGTTGGTTGGCTCGTCGAGAATGATCACACGCTTTGCCCACGAAACGGCACGGCCAATAGCAACTGCCTGGCGCTGACCGCCCGATAGCTGGGCAACCGAACGGTTCGAAGATGGCACGGCGATTCCGACTGCCTCGAGGTCGCGGTGTGCTTCGCTCTCCATTTGCTTGCGAGCCAAGAAACCAAGCTTGCCAAAGATTCCCTTGACGAACTTTTCGCGACCAAGAAAAACATTCTGCGAAACGGTCAGGTGCGGGGCTAGACCGCTCTCTTGATAAAGAGTTTCGATGCCAGCATCTAGGGCCTGGCGAGGCTCGGTCCAGCGAACCTCTTTGCCGTCGAGAAACAGCTCGCCGCCGTCGGCATCGTGGGCGCCTGAAAGCACCTTGACCAACGTTGACTTGCCGGCACCGTTGTCGCCAACTAGTCCAACAACTTCGCCTGCGTGCAGCTTGAAGCTGGCACCATCGAGAGCAACAACTGGTCCGTAGTGCTTAGACACGTTGCGTACTTCATAAATTACTTCGCCGGCCATTAGCGTGCTCCGTTCTTCTTTTGAAGGGTTTGCACCGCAACTGCTGCGGCAATAAGGATTGCGACCACGATCTGCTTCCAGTCGGGTGAAACACCGGTCATGAGCAAGCCGCTCTGCACGGTGAACAAAATCAGTGTGCCAAGCGCGGTGCCCCACATGCGGCCGATGCCGCCCATTAGTGAAGCGCCACCGATGACGGTTGCTGCGATGGCATAAAGCTCCATGCCGGCACCAGAGCTAGGTGAGCCGCCGCCGAGGCGAACATAGGCATAGAAGCCAGCGAGGCCAGAAAGAGCACCCGAGACCAGATAGATTTTGGCGGTGTGACGAGTCACATTGATGCCCGCGGCGCGCGCAGCGAATGCGTTTGAGCCGATGGCATAGGTGTAAAGGCCGAAACGAGCCTTGTGCAAGAACAGGCCGACGCCGGTGATGACAATCATCATCAAGATGACCATCGGCGAAAGAAGACCGGTGTCACAGGTTTGAACATCGATGCCCGGAATGCGAATCGGGTTGATCAGGGTGAAGTCGGTTGGGCCTTGAAGAGGCATGCCGCCAGAGATGATGATGGCGAAACCGGCAGCTGCACCGAAAGTTGAGAGGGTCGCGATGAACGGCACAATTTTTAGCACGTTAATTAGCACCGCGTTTATGGCACCGACCACAAGACCGGTGAGCACCGCAACCAGAGCCGCGATGGCAAGTGGGCCCCAGGCCGCACTGCCGGTGAGTGTTGAGTTTAGGTGCATGACCTTGACCAACACATAGCCGGCTACCACTGTCGAGAGACTAACGGTGGAACCGACCGAGAGGTCGATTCCGCCGCTAATCACGACAAGGGTTTGACCGACAGCAAGCAGAATTAGTGCTCCCCAGTCAGTGAGGATCGTGCTGAATACGCCCGTTGAGAGGAACGTTCCATTCGAAAACGCGGTGAAGATACCAGCCAACACGATCATCACAATGATGAGCAGTGAGGTTTGATTTCCTACCAGCGAACGCGCACGGTCTTTCATACTGAGTTGCTGCTTACTGTCGGTCATTATTGCCCTTTTATTTGAATCGTTATTACTTGGTTGCTACGTAGGTGTACTTGGCGAGGTCCACTGCTGAGGTGTTGGCGTCAAGGGTCACGTTAGGAATAACTACGTCGCGCTGTGCTGGAGACTTCTTGTTCTTGATGTAGTCAACAAGGGTCTTGATAGCTAGCTTGGCTTCGGCAGCTGGGTCCTGAGCGATAAGCGCGGTGAATACACCCTGCTTGATCAGGTCAACGTTTGCTGGGTAAGCGTCGTAACCAACTAGAGCGATCTTGCCGGTTAGGTTCTTAGCCTGAAGTGCAGCAGCTGCACCTGAAGCGTTGGTTCCGTCGATAGCGAAGATACCCGAGAGGTTAGGGTACTTGGTCAACCAGTTGTCTACGTTCGAAGCAGCAGTCTGTGGGTTCGAAGCCGAGTAGGCAACGTCCATGATCTGGATGCCAGGGTACTTAGCCGAAACTGCAGCCTTGAAGCCCTCTAGACGTGCAACGTTGGTGGTTGCGGTAGCAGAGGTTAGACCAACAACAACCTGGTAGCGGGTACCAGTCTTGTAGCCAATCTTGCCTGCGATTGCGTCTGCAGCCTTTGCGCCACCGTCAGCGTTGTCACCGGTGATGAAGGTGATTACCTTCGACAGGTCAGCAACGTGGGTGTCTACGTTAGCAACTGCGATGCCGGCTGCAACAGCCTTGTCGCTCGAAGCCTGTAGGCCGTTAGGGTCGGTTGGGATCAACACAAGGCCGTCTGGCTTTTGTGCGATTACGTTGTCAACGATTGGAACTTCGGTGGCTACGTCGTAGTGTGATGCGTCGCCCTGCCAGATTAGCTTTACGCCCTCTGCCTTAGCTTCTGCCTCTGCGCCGACCTTCATAGCCTGGAAGAATGGGTCTGATTCTGCACCCATTACGAAGGCAATGCTGATCTGCTTGTTTGATGCACAACCGGTAGCGCCTGCGACCAATGCCGCGGCAACTCCGATAGCTGCAATCGTTCTTAGCGAACGGTTCATGCGATTCTCCTTGTTTGGTTTTTGCTCGGCGACCATGACGCAAATCATTGGCGGCTTTGCTGTGTTTTTTGCGAGAACTGCGAGAACGTTCTCGCATTTCCTAATAGAATACAACCAGAACCGAAACAAGAATTACAAATTATCGACATAACGGTTTCGTTACGATGGATGAATCCCTGCAAAGACAAGGAAGGCGGCGATGAGAAAACCTACGATTAACGATGTTGCCGCCGCTGCAGGCGTGTCGCGGGCAACCGCATCGAGGGCTCTAAGTGACTATGGCCGCATTTCGGCCGACACAGTTGCCGCAGTTAAAGCCGCAGCGGAATCGATCGGTTATACCCCCAACCAGGTCGCCAGATCAATGCGAGCCGGCAACACCAAGACCATCGGCCTGGTGATTATCGCCGACTTCACCAACGTGTTTTTCGACCGAGCCACCAAAGGCATCGTCGACACTGCACGGGCGAGCGGCTATGAGGTGCTGATCTCGAACACCGACGAAAACCTGGCCGTCGAGCGCGAAGCTATTCAAACTCTGCTCGAAAAACAGGTGGACGGTTTGATCGTTGTGCCAAGCACCGCCGCTGTTCACGACCACCTTGATCTAATCGCTCGCAACAACAAACCAATGGTCACGATCGACCGCTTGGTGCCAGGCATCAATGCAACTTCGATCACGACAAACGACTTTGAATCCTGCGAAAAAGCGGTGCACGAGGCCAAAGCCAAAAACCACAAGAACATGGCGTTTCTTATCGCCACCTCGACCGTTCAGTCACCTCAAGCTGAAAAGCCGATTCTTCAGAACTCCACAATCGAAGACCGCGTCAATGGCTTCATGAATGGTGTCATCGACAACAAGGTCAAAGATGCAAAATGGGTTTACTCGCCAGATAACCCTCAGCAGGCCGAAGACGCTGTCGCCAAGTTGCTGACCGCCAAAAACCCACCGACCATCATCTTCACTAGTAACAACGACATGGCGCTTGCGGTGATGCGAACGGCTAACCGCTTGAAGCTCAACATTCCAAACGACGTGTCACTGGTCACCGTTGACGATTCGCAGTGGCTCGATGCAATCGCCCCCGGAATCACCGTGGTTGAACGCCCAGTCGACGAACTGGCTAGACTCGCGGTCAAGAAACTTATCGAGCACATTAACAACAAGTCGAAGAAGCCCGAAAAGATTGTTCTGCCAACCAACCTGATCTCTCGCGGATCAATCAAGGCAATAAAAGCGAAATAGAGAGAACCCATGATTCTTGTTATCGGTGAAGCACTTATCGACCTGATCGAAAACCGCTATCAACCCGGTGCGTTCACCGCAGTTGTTGGTGGCGCCAACGCCAACGTAGCCCTGGCCCTTGCCCGCCGCGGTGCCCAGCACACTTTCTTCGCTCGCATGAGCAACGACCGTTTTGGCGACATCATTCGCAAGCGCCTTGATGACAACAACGTGCAATACGCAAACTCAATCGTCACCAACGACAACTCGACCCTCGCCATCGTTTCGCTCAACGAGGCCGGTGTGCCGACCTACTCTTTCTATGTCAAAGGCACAGCCGACTGGGGTTGGACTCCCGACGAGCTGCCAACGAATGCTCAACTGGCCGAGATGGGCGTCAACTGCATTCAGTTTGGCTGCCTCACCATGGCCATGGAGCCAGGCAACCTCGTCATCGAAGAGTGGGCTAAGGCAACCGAGGGCATCACGATCTCGCACGACATCAACATTCGTTCGGCTCTCGGGTTTGAGCCCGAAAAAGAGCGCACCCGCGTTGAGCGCGTCAATGCTTTCAGTCACATCGTCAAGGCGAGCGACGAAGACATCGAGTGGCTCTATCAGGGCAAGCGTCAGGTCGATGATGTTGCTGTCGAGTGGGCCAAGACCGCACTGGTTTTGATCACTCGCGGAGCCGACGGCGTGAGCATCTTTCAGGGTGAAAACCGCTGGAATGTCCCTAGCCGCAAGATCAACGTCGTCGACACCGTTGGCGCTGGCGACACCTTCTGCGCCAACCTTCTCGGTCAGATGCAAGACGCTGGCTATCTAGGTGCCGACCTACTCTTTCTATGTCAATGGCACAGCCGACTGGGGTTGGACTCCCGACGAACTGCCGACCAATGCTCAACTGGCTCAGATGGGCGTCAACTGCATTCAGTTTGGCTGCCTCACCATGGCTATGGAGCCAGGCAACCTGGTCATCGAAGAGTGGGCCAAGGCAACCGAGGGCATCACGATTTCGCACGACATCAACATTCGTGCCGCTCTGGGCTTTGACCCCGACAAAGAGCGCACCCGCGTCGAGCGCGTCAATGCCTTCAGCCACATCGTCAAGGCGAGCGACGAAGACATCGAGTGGCTCTATCAGGGCAAGCGTCAGGTCGATGATGTTGCTGCCGAGTGGGCCAAGACCGCACTGGTTTTGATCACTCGCGGAGCCGACGGCGTGAGCATCTTTCAGGGTGAAAACCGCTGGGATGTCCCTAGCCGCAAGATCAACGTCGTCGATACCGTTGGCGCCGGCGACACCTTCTGCGCCAACCTTCTGGGTCAGCTGCAAGACGCTGGCTATCTAGGGGCAGACCTAACTACGATTCCTTCGGAAGACCTCAAGCACTTCGTCTACGTTGCGGGCATCGCTGCGTCGATCACCTGCGAGCGTGCAGGTTGTGAGCCTCCCACCCAGGATGACCTGGCGGCTGTGCTGGCCACTCTTTAGGCTACGTATTTTTTTGAGTCAAACACAGCCTCGTTGTGAT
>CAILJO010000026.1 GCA_903834635.1 uncultured Micrococcales bacterium
GGTTCGGTGCGAGCTGGAATGGAAGTTGCCAAGAGCGCAGCATCAGACGTCAAGCGCGTTCACCTCGAACTGGGTGGCAAAGCTCCTGTGCTGGTTTTTGCCGACGCCGATCTAGACCGCGCAGCCGCCACTGTTGTCGCTGCTGGTTTCTTCAACGCTGGCCAAGACTGCACCGCCGCGACTCGCATCCTGGTGCACCGTGATGTTCGTGAGGCGTTCGTGGCCAAGCTGGTTGCCGAGGTAAAGGCAAACGCCAAGACGGGAACACCAGATCGTGACGACATCTTGTTTGGCCCAGTGAACAACATCAACCAGCTCGAGCGTGTCAAGGGATTCATTGACCGCCTGCCTGACCACGCAGAAATCGCCGTTGGCGGCCACGTGGTTGAGTCGAAGGGCTACTTCCACGAGGCGACCGTCTTGACTGGACTAAAGCAGACCGACGAACACATTCAGAGCGAAATCTTCGGGCCTGTTATCACCGTGCAGGAGTTCTCGAACGACGATGAGGCAATGCGCTGGGCAAACGATGTGAACTATGGTTTGGCATCATCGGTTTGGACTGCAAACCACACCCGTGCAATGCGTTTTGCCAAGGGTTTGAACTTCGGCTGTGTCTGGATCAACGATCACATTCCACTGGTGGCTGAGATGCCTCACGGCGGGTTCAAGCACTCGGGCTATGGCAAGGACCTGTCGATGTACGGTTTCGAGGACTACACGCGCATCAAGCACGTCATGCACTACATCGGAGACTAAATAAGTTATCCACAGATTCAAAATTTTGCCGCCTGAGGTCAGTTTCAGGCGGCAAAATCTTTTTCATGCAGGCAATGCTTTTGCTTCCATCGCTGGTGATGTCCATTTTTTGGGCCGCAAAAAGCAAGGAATGGAGCATCGCCTTCATGACCGCCGCCTCACTCCTTCTCTCTCTGTTAATCGCGAGGCGGCGGTCCCTCCAAACTTCAAAAACTACCCAGGTCGTTCAGTTTCGACGCGACCGCGTCTACCTAGGTTCGAGAAAGCTGCCGAAAAGCTCAAAACTATGGTTGCCTTCGTGGCGAAGGCAAGTGCACGACCAAATAAAACTGATTCCCGACGAAAACAATCTGACGGCTCTTCGTGATCGAGCAAAAAATTTGAACTTTCAGGCACAATCGTCCGGTGATTTGGTGGCCTGGCTGGGAGTTTCACAGGGAAGAGAATTCGAACTCGATTTTGTGGCGGAAGGACCTCACGTTTTCGTGGCTGGTCCAACAGGAAGCGGCAAAAGTCAGTTTTTCAGGTTGACGCTGAAGTCGCTTACCTCGCGTTATCGACCCTCAGAACTTCTCATTTATGTGGCTGACTTTAAAGGATCTGCGTTGCTCCAGGGCTTAGACATCGATGCTTGGCTGGGCTCTGCGATAGACGACCTCGAGGCTTCCGAACATGCCGGATTTTGGCATTTGCTTGATTCTGAACTCGAGCGCAGAGAGCGTGAGGTCAAAGCCCAGCGCAGAACGGATTATGACTTGAGCCGCTTCGAAAACCGACGGCTGCTGTTAGTCATAGACGAACTCGCAGCAGCGTGTCGATCCTCGTCGAAGGCCACAGAAGTTCTGTCGACGGTCGCCGCAAGAGGCAGGTCACTTGGTGTGGTTCTAATGGCTGCTAGCCAAGGCATGTCAGGTGTTCCGCGAGAGATGATGCTCAACCTAAGGCTTCGAATCGCTCTAGCCGGAACCGATCAAGTTGAACTAGTTCAATTGGGTGGCCAGGCGGCGAAACTTATAAAAAGCTCTTCTGGATGGGTCAGCGCTCGAGTGATAACTCAAGCGACAGAAGACCGAACCTTCACATTCCCCTTAGGTGTTACCTAGGCCAGAACACTTTCAAGCGTCACTGATGACAACCCATGGGCACTTGCAACTGCCTCGTTGACCAGCGCGCCATCGTGGGTGCTGAGACCAAGAGCCAAAGAAGAGTCCTTGCGGCAGGCTTCAAGCCATCCAGCGTTTGCCAAAGCGCGAGCATAAGGCAGTGTCGCGTTCGTCAAAGCAAAGGTAGAAGTGTGAGGAACAGCTCCGGGCATGTTTGCGACGCAGTAGAAAATCGCATCGTGAACTTTGAATGTTGGCTCAGCGTGAGTTGTCGCGTGTGAATCGGCAAAACAACCGCCCTGATCGATCGCAATGTCGACCAGCACAGCGCCAGGGCGCATTTTGCGAACGTGTTCGTTGGTGACCAACTTTGGAGCTTTAGCGCCGGGAATCAAAACTGATCCGATTACCAAGTCAGCATCGACGACAGCCTTCTCGATTTCATAGCCGTTGCTCATGATTGTGCGCAAGCGACCTGCATAGTGGTGGTCAAGTTCGCGAAGTCGATTGAGGTTTGTGTCTAGAACCGTCACCTCGGCGCCAAGGCCAACTGCCATAGCAGCGGCATTGGTGCCGGCTACGCCGCCACCCAAGACGACAACCTTTGCAGGTCGGGTTCCTGGCACACCACCAAGAAGAGTTCCGTTGCCACCGTTAGGAGCCATAAGAGTTTGTGCACCGACCAATACCGAGAGACGTCCTGCAACTTCGCTCATCGGCGCAAGCAGAGGAAGCTGACGGTTCGGCAGCTGAACGGTCTCGTATGCAATTGAGGTCACCTTTTTTGCAACCAGCTCTGCTGTCAACTCCGCGTCTGCTGCTAGGTGAAGATAAGTGAAGAGCAGAAGTCCTTCGCGCAAAAAGCCGTATTCGGGCTCGATTGGCTCCTTAACCTTCAATACAAGGTCGCCAGCAGCCCAGGTGCTTGCGGCATCTGGAGTGATTCTTGCGCCTGCGTTCACATAGTCTGCGTCGCTAATCGAAGATCCCAAACCTGCACCAGACTGCACAGAAACTTCGTGGCCCGCTGCAACAAGTTCGTGAACACCTGCCGGGGTAATTGCAACGCGGAATTCGTTATTTTTTATCTCACTAGGTACCGAGACCCGCATGATTCTCCTTTGGTGGGCAACTTTGCCCAACATCACTAAAAACTCTACCCGAGTCGGCAAAAATGCGTTTCACGGGGTCGAGAATGTGGCAGGATTTCAGATAGGTGCACTTCTTTTATGTCATCTGGTATTTGTTGGTTGGGTTATCCCTTTCAAAGAAATGAGTTCAACAATGAACGTTTCACAAATCACCCGCCGCAGCTTGCTAGCTGGCGCTGGCGCCGTCTCGGTAACTGCATTTCTCGCAGCCTGTTCGGGAACAAGCAAAACCGTAGTTTGGGATAACTGGCCCTATTACATGGATGGCGAGTCGGATGGCAGCTTTCCAACTCTGAAGGCCTTTCAAAAGAAGACCGGTATCACCGTCAAATACACCACCAAGGTTGACGACAACAACACTTACTTCGCAAGCATCAAAAATCAGCTGGAATCTGGCAAGGACACTGGTGCAGACACGTTCTGTCTTACCGACTGGATGGCAACTCGCCTGATTGTTGCCGGACAGGTGCAAAAACTTGACTACAAAAAGTTGCCAAACGTAACCGCCAACCTAGACCCAGCGTTCAAAGACACCTTCGGTTCGTTCGATCCAGGCCGCCAGTATTCACTTCCGTGGAAGGGCATCATTGCCGCCATCGGTTATCACAAAGCTAACTACAAGAAGGTCACTGGCAAGGATGCTCCGACCACTCTTGCTGACCTTTGGGCACCAGAACTTAAGGGAAAGATCGAAGTTCTTTCAGAGATGCGCGACACCTTGGGCATTTTCATGCTTGCCGACGGAGTCGACATCACAAACTTCACCAAGGCCGACTTCACTAAGGCGCTTGACACATTCAAAGGCTTGGTTAACAGCGGGCACATCCGTGGCGTCAAAGGAAACAGTTACATCGAGGACTACATCTCGGGCGACGCCATCGCCGGAATTGTTTGGGCTGGCGACTTGGTAGCAACCAACCTTGAAAACGGCAATGAAGACTTGGGATACGTCTTGCTTGATTCGGGTTCAAC
>CAILJO010000027.1 GCA_903834635.1 uncultured Micrococcales bacterium
ATCTGCGGCTCAAGTGATGGACGTCGACATCATCAAAGCTCAAGCCACAGAGGATGGCAGGCTGACTGGTGCGGCTGTCTCGGCAGCGCTCGCCGACGCCGGTGAAGGCGTATTCGCCATCGTCGCTACCGCCGGAACCACAAACTTTGGAATCGTCGACCGCATCCGTGAGGTTGGCGAAGTTGCAAATGCCGCCAACATTTGGTTTCACGTCGATGGCGCATACGGGCTAGCTGCGATTCTGTCACCGAAGACCGCACACCTTTTTGACGGCACAGAGCTTGCCGACAGTTTCATTGTTGACCCACATAAGTGGCTGTTTGCGCCATTTGATGCATGTGCCTTGGTCTATAGACACCCAGCTCTTGCCAAAGCGGCTCACACCCAGCATGGAGAGTACCTAGACACGCTTACCGAATCTGATGACTGGAATCCGAGCGACTATGCCTACAACCTGACTCGGCGTGTTCGCGGATTGCCGCTTTGGTTCTCGTTGGCCACGCACGGTGTGGGGGCATACCGCCAGGCAGTGACCGAAAACATTGAACTCGCTCACAAGATTGCTGATGAGATTCGTCGCCGACCAAACCTTCGTCTGGTGCGTGAACCAGAGTTGAGCGTCGTTGTTTTTGAGCACGATGGCTGGGGAATCACTGATTACAACGCATGGAGCGACTACCTGTTGCAAAGCGGCAAAGGCCTCGTTGTTCCGTCGTCTCATCGGGGCAAGCCAAACACCAGGTTTGCCATTGTGAACCCACAGACAACCTATGAACTTTTGATCGAACTTCTCGACACAATGGAGTCACGATGAAACTAACAATCGCACCCAATCCAGAGTCGCTGTCTCGCGTCAAGCCGAGCACGCGCAAGCCGCTGCGAGTTGCGCTGGTGCAAACCCGTTGGCACGAGAATCAGACCGAACACCAAGATGCCCTCCGGGCCGGCATAAAGCTCGCAGCCGAAAACGGCGCGAAGGTCGTGTTCTTGCCCGAACTAACTTTGAGTCGCTACCCCGCCGACACCCGCCCGACCGGCACGCCAAATCACACAGCCGAGCAACTGGTCGGCGGCCCGACGCACACATTTGCAGCCGCGGCGGCATCGGAGTTTGGTGTCGTTGTGCACGCCTCTCTTTACGAGTTTCACCCATTCGAGGACGGCCGTGGGTTGAATACTGCGATCATGGTCTCGGCCAATGGTGAAATCATTGCTCGCACACCAAAGTTGCACATTCCTGTCACCGCGGGCTATTACGAAGACCAATACTTTCAGCCTGGTCCTGCCGATGGTGAGCCGTATCCGGTCTATGACCTTTATCTCGATGGCACCCACTCACGAATCGGCCTGCCAACCTGCTGGGATGAATGGTTTCCTGAGGTGGCTCGAAATTACTCGCTTCGCGGAGCCGAAATCTTGGCATACCCAACAGCAATCGGTTCAGAACCAGACCACCCGAACTTTGACACCGAACCCCTGTGGCAAAAGGTGATCGTGGGCAACGGCATCGCCAACGGAACATTCATGGTTGTGCCGAACCGCTGGGGCAACGAGGGTGCAATCACGTTTTATGGTTCAAGCTTTATCAGTGACCCATACGGTCGCGTACTTGCCCGAGCCGGGCGCGACACCGACGAGGTTTTGGTTGCCGATCTTGACCTCGATCAACGCCGTGACTGGCTAGACCTGTTTCCGTTTCTGGCAACCCGTCGCCCAGACAGCTATGACGCACTAGTCGAACCTGTTCAGAATCCACGCGCCGAAAATGGCGATGGCATAAACGGCGGCATAGCAGGGCAGCGCTGATGAGTTCCGAATGGAAGATGCCTGCCGAATGGGTGCCCCACGAACGAACTTGGATGGCGTGGATGGAAGAGGACTACTCAAAAAATCCAACTTCGGAATCCACAGCGTTGATGCACCAAGCGTGGGCAAGGGTAGCTAATACGATTGTCAACTTTGAACCCGTGACCATGCTGGTCAGCCAAGAGCACGAATCAGAGGCAAGGGGCTATCTGGACCCGAGAGTTGAGATTCTATTAGCCACCATCGATGATGGTTGGATGCGCGATAGTGGTCCAACTTTCGTGAAAAACCAGGATGGCAAGTTGGCCGCGGTTGACTGGGTTTTCAACGGTTGGGGCAACCAGGGTGGCTGGGCAAACTGGGAGCACGATGATGCCGTCGCCTCGACTGTGGCTGCAGAAGTCGGTGTGCCGGCTCTGCGTTCGAAGCTTGTGAACGAGGGCGGCGGTATTCACGTGAACGGTGCCGGTGCCGTTTTACTTACCGAGACTGTTCAACTAGGCCAAGGGCGCAACCCAGATTGGACTCGAGCCGAAGTCGAAGCCGAGATCCACGAGAAACTTGGAACCAACCGCGCGATTTGGATCAGGCGCGGGTTGACTCGCGACTACGAAGACTTCGGCACACAAGGCCACATCGACATCGTTGCCTGTTTTGCCGATGAAGACACGATTTTGTATCACGACCAGCAAGACGAAGCGCACCCCGACTTCTCGGTCAGCCACGAAGTTCGCCGCACACTCGAAGAGGCTGGCGGATTCAAGCTCATTGGTGTTCCTGCTCCGAAGATCCTGCGTGATGAGCACGGCGTAGTTGATTATTCATACATCAACCACTACATCTGCAACGGGGCAGTCATTCTCTGTGCCTTCGACGACGAAAACGATGCGGTTGCCAAAGGCATTTTAGAAAAGGTCTATCCCGGTCGCGAAATCGTTCTAGTAGATGCTCGGCCACTGTTTGCTCGCGGCGGCGGAATACACTGCATCACCCAGCAACAGCCTGCTTAGGGGCGCTCGGGCAGTAACCTAGTACTTGTGTCTAAAGTTCTAGCTTCTCTTCCGGTCGGCGAAAAAGTCGGCATCGCATTTTCTGGTGGTCTCGATACCTCAGTCGCCGTCGCATGGATGCGCGAAAAGGGTGCAATCCCATTCGCCTACACAGCCAACCTCGGTCAATACGACGAAGATGACATCGAGTCGGTACCAGACCGCGCTGTCGCCTATGGCGCCGAGGCCGGGCGTCTGGTCGACTGCAGACAATCACTGGTCGAAGAGGGACTAGCCGCCATTGCATGTGGCGCATTCCACATTCGCACCGGTGGCAAGGTTTATTTCAACACCACTCCGCTAGGTCGCGTTGTCACTGGGACTTTGCTAGTTAGAGCCATGCGCCAAGACGGCGTAGAGATTTGGGGCGACGGAAGCACATACAAGGGCAACGACATTGAACGTTTCTACCGCTACGGCCTGCTTGCGAACCCGAACCTTCGCGTTTACAAGCCGTGGCTCGACGCTGACTTTGTGAACGAATTGGGTGGCCGTCACGAGATGTCTGAGTGGTTGATCGCTCGCGACCTGCCTTATCGTGCCTCAACCGAAAAGGCATATTCGACCGACGCCAACATGCTTGGTGCAACTCACGAAGCGAAGTCACTTGAAGAGTTGAGTACTTCGTTCGAAATCGTTGAGCCAATTATGGGTGTCAAGTTTTGGGACGACTCGGTGAAAATCGAGACCGAAGACGTCACCGTCACCTTCCGCCAGGGACGCCCTGTTGCGATCAATGGCAAAGAGTTCACCGACGCCGTCGAGCTGATGCACGAAGCCAACAAAATCGGCGGACGCCACGGTTTGGGTATGAGCGACCAAATCGAAAACCGAATCATCGAGGCCAAGAGCCGCGGAATTTACGAAGCTCCAGGCATGGCTCTGATTCACATCACCTATGAACGTCTGCTAAGCGCCATTCACAACGAAGACACGATTGCTCAATATCACAACGAGGGTCGTCGCATGGGTCGTTTGCTTTATGAAGGTCGCTGGCTTGACCCACAAACTCTGATGCTTCGCGAGGCACTAACCAAGTGGGTTGCATCTGCCGTAAACGGCTCGGTAACCCTGCGTCTGCGCCGTGGCGACGACTACACGATCGTGAACACCGAGGGCGAAGGCTTCTCGTATCACCCAGAGAAGCTTTCGATGGAGCGCACCGAAGATGCAGCATTTGGCCCGGCAGACCGTATCGGTCAGCTGACCATGCGCAACTTGGACATTCAAGACACCCGCACCAAGCTTGACCTTTATCGAAAGCAGGGTCAGATCGAAGGCGGCCAGTTCGAGCTGACCTAAAAGAGACTTTAGAAACGGGAGCATTTCGGTGCTCCCGTTTTTGTTTAACTCGACTTTTCGGCGGCGGTCAGGCGTTGAGCAAAGAAGATTGGCAAGACAGAGATCAAGACAACAACAACCGCGACGACATCGACGATTGGCGCTTTTCCTGGACGGAACATGTTGTTAAGAATCCAGATCGGCAGTGTCTCCACTCCCCCACCTGCCGTGAAAGTTGTCACGATGATTTCGTCGAAACTGAGTGCGAAAGCCAAAAGAGCTCCCGCGACGAGGGCGCTAGCCATCTGTGGAAGAGTGACGAGTCTAAACGTTGTCCAAATACCTGCACCAAGGTCAGCGCTGGCTTCTTCCATGTTTCGGTTCATGCGGTTCAAACGCGCCAAAGCATTGTTGTAGACCGTGACAATACAGAAAGTAGCGTGAGCGACAATCAGCGTCACTATGGTGAGTTTGATTCCAAGCAGAGTTCTAAATGCGTTGTTTAGGGCGATACCCGTGACGATACCCGGCAGAGCGATCGGCAAAATGACCATAAGCGAAACCGGTTGTTTGCCAAAGAACTTATAGCGCGACATCGCCAGAGCCAGAAGAGTGCCGAGAAGCAAGGCAACCGCTGCCGACGCAGTAGCAACAACCACGCTGGTTGCGAGGGCTGAAAGCATTCCCGAGCTTTGCGAGGCAACCTGCCACCAATGCAACGTGAAGTTTTGTGGCGGCCAAGACATGTTCTTGCTCGCGTTGAACGAGTTAATGACAACAACGCCCAGTGGCAGATAAATGAAAGCGAGCGTAGCGATGCTAAGCGCCGCGAGCACGAATTTTGCAGACCTAGATAAACGCATCAGAGATTGTCCAACGCCCCAGTTTTGCGAATAGCCGTCAGGTAGATAAACATGATTGCCACCGGAATCATCGCGATCGCTGCTGCCATCGGCAAGTTGTTCGCGGTTCCAACGTTTGTGTAAACCAGGTTTCCAAGCATCTGTGTGGCACCGCCGACGATGTTGATGCTGATGTAGTCACCCATGGTTAGCGAGAAGGCAAAAATCGATCCGGCTGCAATAGCCGGTAACAACATTGGAAAAACGATCAGACGAAGCGTGCTCCATGTTTTTGCGCCGAGGTCTGAGGAGGCCTCAAGAATGTTTTGTGGCACCTTTTCGAGCCCCGTAAAAATCGGAAGAATCACGTAGGGAAGCCAGATATAGCCAAGTGTTAGAGCTGCTCCAACCAAACTGTAGCCCGGAGTATCGAGCCCGAGTGGCCTCAAGAGCCACTGCAGAATTCCGTCATTGCTCAGTACCGAGCGCCAGGCATAGGCCTTGACTAAGTACGATGCCCAGAGTGGCATCAAGATAGAAATAACCAAGATGCCGCGCATGCGGCGCGATGCAACTTTGGCCATGAAGAAAGCGATCGGCAGCGCGATCAAAATATCGATGAAGGTGACAGCCAGCGCAATGCCTAGAGTTCGAAGAGTTACCGTTCGGTATAGAGCATCGGTGAACAACTGAACAAAGTTGTCAATGTTCCATTGAACCCGCACTTCTCCAGTGAAGCTGTCCATGGTCCAGAAGGCGGTAACAAAAAGTGCGAGCAACGCCGCAACATAAACCAGTGAAAGCCAGAACAAAGGCGCCGCAATGAGCAAACGCAAGCGCAGCTTGGCGTTCGAATAGAGCTTGGCAGAAACTCGGTGCGCGAAAGTTGGACGAACAGCCAAAGCTGAATCGACTTCGCGCACCGAGTTAACTGACATATGGTTCTTTAGCCCTTGATCTCTTGCCAGGCCTTGGTCCATGCCGAGTAGTCGGTGCACTTAACGTCGGTACGACCGTCAAGGCACTTGGCTACTGGAGTGGTCCAGTACCAGATCTTGGCTGCATAGGCTGCATCTCCAGCGTGGTAGCTGTCGCAGAAGCCTGCGCTGCCGTACTGGCAGGCGTCGGCTGTGGCAGGGGCTTCACCGAAGTACTCGGTAGCCGCAGCGTTGGCCTTTGGGCTGTCAATGTAGTTCAACCACGCATAGGCACAGTTAGGGCTCTTGGTGGTCGAGGAAACCATCCAAGAATCTGACCAACCGGTTGCGCCTTCGCTAGGCAAAACAGCCTCAACATGAGACCCTGCAGGCATCGAGTTCTTGATGACCTGCCAGGTGGTTCCGACAACGCTGTTGCCAGTTGAGAACGAGTCAATCGACTTCAAGTAATCGCTCCAGTACTCGCCAACATTGGCCTTTTGAGCCTTCAGCAAGTCAACCGCAGCTGCGAGCTGATCTGCATCTAGGGCATAAGGGTTGGTGATGTTGAGCTCTGGCTTGTGCGCCATGAGATAAACCGCTGCGTCAGCGATGTAAATCGGTGAGTCATAAGCGGTGACCTTGCCCTTGTAAGCGCTGGCCTTGTCAAATACGACATCCCATGAAGTTGGCGCTGGCTTGACGACATCGGTGTTGTACATCAAGAGGTTTGCACCGTATCCGTGTGGCACACCATAGGTTTCACCAGCAACGGTGTTCCAGGCCTGACCCTTCAAGAACGGGTAAACGTTCTTGTAGTTAGGGATAAGGTCGGTGTTCAACGGCTGAACGTCACCCGACGCGATGAGCCGCAGGGTGGCGTCACCAGAGGCGGCGATAACGTCGTAGTCTCCGCTCTTGAACAGGTTCAAGGCTTCGTCAGAGGTGCCGTAAGGCTTGAAGGTTACCTGGCAGCCGGTGCTCTTTTCGAATGGGGTTACCCAGTCGACCTTAGGGTCATTTGAGCCATCCTCGGCATAGCCTGGCCAGCCCAAAAGTGAGAGTGTCTTTTCGTTTGAGCCAAGCGCCTTCAACTTTGCGTTGCTGGCGCCGCCACTCGAAGCACAGCCCGAAAGCGCGAGCGCGAGGCCCACAACTAGGGCAGACAACTTCAATGGTGTCTTGCTAATCATTGCTTCTCCTTATTTGGTTTCTAGTACAACTAGATCTTTTTCGTTCAGAGCGACCTGAACCTCTTGATCGCGGTGCCAACTTTCGTCGACCGTGGACCCTGACTGCACCAGTGCGGTGATTTTTGGACCAGCGTCAAGTTTGATGTGCACGCGGGTTGCCGAACCGACATAAATCGCTTCGATGACTCGCCCCATGTGAGTGTTTGATGATTTGCCTTTGACGATCTCTACACGCTCTGGCCTAATCGATGCCTTGATCGACTTTCCAAACAAGCTTTTTGCCTCGTCAGCCTCGAAAATATTTGTGGTGCCAACAAATCCCGCTACGAAAGGCGTTTTCGGGTGCTCGTAAAGTTCGCGTGGTGTGCCGATTTGTTCAATCTTGCCTTGGTTGAAAACGGCGATCCGATCGCTGAGTGTCAGCGCTTCTTCTTGGTCGTGCGTAACAAAAATGAATGTAATCGCGAGTTCTCGCTGCAGTTCTTTGAGCTCAATCTGCATTTGTTCACGCAACTTGAGGTCAAGCGCTCCAAGTGGCTCATCTAGCAGCAAAACTTTGGGTTTGACAATGATTGCGCGCGCTAAAGCAACTCGTTGACGCTGACCACCCGAAAGCTCCGATGGCTTGCGCCCACCGAACTCACCTAACCGCACCGTCTCGAGTGCTTCGAGGGCTTGCGCGTTACGCTCTGCCTTGCCAACACCTCTGACCCGCAGCCCATAGGCGACATTCTCTAGAACTGTCATGTGCGGAAACAACGCGTAATCCTGAAAAACGGTGTTTACGTTGCGATCAAACGGAGCTTTAGCAGAGACATCTTCACCGTCGAGAAAGACCTGCCCAGAGGTGGCGAGCTCGAAACCGGCAATCATGCGCAAAACAGTGGTCTTGCCAGAGCCAGATGGGCCCAGCATCGAGAAAAACTCACCCGACTTTATGTCTAGGTCGAGATTTGATACCGCTGTTACCGAACCAAACGACTTGGTTAGCCCGCGCAAACTGATGGCGGGGGTGTTCTCTGCCAAAATCTCGACCTCACTGTCTCGTTGTCTCAATCCTAGGCATTTGATTGCCAACTTTCAGGCGATTTGCGGGGTTACACTCGCACTATGACCTCCCTAAACATTTCGTCAATCGGCTTCGGCTGCATGAAGGCTTCGTTCAACAACCCAGACAATGCGACTCGCGAGTCAACCATCGCTGCCTTGCACGTTGCACTCGATCACGGTGTCACCCTGTTTGACACCTCCGATATCTATGCGCCGACTTGGGATACTTTCGGGCACAACGAAGTTTTGGTCGCCGAAGCGATGAGAACTCATCCGCTTGGCAAGAACGCCATCATTGCGACTAAGGGCGGAATTACTCGCAAACCTGGTGAGGTTTGGGGTCGCAATGCGAGCCTCGACTACCTTTTGCGAGCAGCTGAGGCCTCTGCCGGGCGCTTGGGTTTCACAAAGATTTCACTTTGGCAGCACCACAGGCTCGATCCGTCGATGGCATTTGAACAGCAACTAGAGAACCTAGCCGGTCTAAAACAACGTGGCATCATCGAGCACATTGGCGTTAGCAACTACAGCGCGAAACAGCTGCGACGTGCCGTCGAAGTTATTGGGCCGATAGCGACCGTTCAAAACCAGCTCAGCCTGGCCTATCGGCAAGAACTAGACGTTTTGCAAGTTTGCGAAGAGTTTGGCATCAAATATTTGCCTTGGTCTCCAATGAAGGGCGCACACCCCAACGATGCCTCCGGCGAGCTCAAGGCTTTTGCTGCCGAGCACAGCGTGTCAACCTATGCCGTGGCGGTCGCCTGGCTGCGAAGCCTCTCACCTAGCGTTGTTCCGCTTCCTGGAGTTACCAGACCACAGTCAGTCGTTGACGCGATTCTTGGACTCGATCTAACGCTCAATTCAGAGGTGCCTCTGTCGGCGAGTTTGCCAATGGACGCCGAATTACTTAGCGACCAGCCCAAAAACTAGCTTGCGAATGAGCGCTCGATAAGCTCGACGATCTCTGGTGCATCGGGCTGAGTGGTTGGTCGAAAGCGGTGAATCTCACCATTCGGCGTGATCAAGAACTTTTCAAAGTTCCAAAGAACTGGGCCAGCCAGGCCTGAGCCATCTTTGGTTTTCACCAACTCTTTGTATAGGTCGGTTCGTCCGCGTCCGTTAACCTTTGACTTCACGGTGAGCGGAAAGGTCACTCCGTAGGTGGTTGAACAGAAAGTTTCGATGGCTGCTTCGTCACCGGGTTCTTGAAAAAACTGGTTCGACGGAACTCCGATAACGGTGAAGCCCTTGGAGGAATACTTTTTCTGCAGCTCTTCTAGCGCGCTGTACTGAGGCGTGAGGCCGCATTTTGAAGCAACGTTCACTACAAGAATCGGACCCTTTGCGATTTTTGAAAGGGTGGTCAGGGTGCCGTCCATCAACTGGACTTCGGTTGCTAATACGTTCATAAGGTTGATAAGCAAACTTTTCTCGCAATTGTTCCCCCTTTCTCTCAGACAATCCACAGTCAAATCGGTGGGAATCATTTGTATCCAAATGATTTTAGGAGTAGCGTTCGAATTGGAGGTACTCAAATGAAACTCAATGGAAAAGTAATTGTTATCACCGGCGCCGGAAACGGCATGGGTCGCGAAATGACCATCGCAGCGATTGCGCGTGGAGCAAAGGTCTACGGGGTCGATATCAGTCAAGAAAACTTGGATGGCACGGCCAAGCTGGTTGGCAAGAAGGACCACTTCAAGTCTGAGGTTCTAGACATCACCGACAGAACCAAAGCCGCAACTCTGCCCGACAGAGTCATCAAAGCGTTTGGGGTTGTCGACGGGTTGGTGAACAACGCCGGAATCATTCAGCCGTTCGTGTTTGTGAATGATCTTGACTTTGCCCACATCGATCGAGTCATGAACGTTAACTTCAATGGACCCTTGAACCTCATCAAGGCGTTCTTACCCGTTCTTCTCAAACGCCCAGAAGCTCAAATTGCCAACGTTTCTTCTATGGGTGGTTATGGGCCGGTGCCTGGTCAGACGGTCTATGGTGCATCTAAGGCAGCCATTAAACTGCTCACCGAGGGGCTTCGCAGCGAACTGACAGGCAGCAGCGTGACCGTGACTGGTATCTATCCAGGAGCGATAGGAACGAATATTGCAGCCAACTCTGGCATCAAGATGGAACTCCCAGCAGGCACAGATGCTCCGGCGATGAAGATGACTGCGGCGGCAGATGCCGGTCGAATCATGCTTGACGGAATCGAAGCTGGCAAGGCTCGCGTGTTTGTCGGATCAGATGCGTCAATGATGGACAAACTCGTTCGCTACATGCCAGAACGCGCTCCACGCATTATTTACGACCAGATGAAATCGATTTTGCCGAAGTAAGTATCAAAAGGTGAGACGGGTCGACTTCGGTCGGCCCGTTTTTGCGCCCCCGGCAGGAATCGAACCTGCGACCAAGAGATTAGAAGGCTCTTGCTCTATCCACTGAGCTACGAAGGCATGCCGGCGAACCGACACCACCAGTTTAGCCTGCGGCCATTATTAGAGACCAAGAATGAGCCTCCCGGCAAGAAATCACTGCGGTGCTAGCCTTGTGTGGGCCGAGAACTCGGCAAATCGAAGTGAACAAGAAGGGTCACCCTCGTGGGCCAGAAAAACGTACTCAAAACACTAACCACTGCAGCTGCTTGCGTTGCGCTAATCATTGCTCCCACTCTGTCGGCACAAGCTGCAACTACTTCTTATTGGGGCGCTTGGTCAGACCCTTCAAGTGGCAGCGGAACTCTAACCTTCTCTGACCCTGCAAGCATTAACGCCACATACTCAACAAAGGACACGGATTCTGTCGAAAGCGACGCCGGTTCTGATGGCAAGTGGCTTCCGGAGTCGAGCCCCGTAGGCGCTGATTGGGGCGCCACAGGCCCGGTCGACGCAAAGACTCGCCTCAGGCTTGATGCGGTTCACGAGACACCTGGTGAACTAAACGTAGTTTTTGACGAGCCTGTCTCTGCTGGCTCGTTGGCCATAGCAGTCTCTGACGTCGATGGCGACGCAGTGACAATTTCGGCGAAGGATGACTCAGGAAATGACCTGTCATTCACAGAGATTAATGGAACAGTGCAGACTCAGGTCTTCAACTTCTGCACTTTCTCGCCAGCCCCTTCAGACTGCTCTGGAGACACCGATGTTCCTGTATTGACCAACACCGCAACTTCAGTAACCGCTGATGGATCGGCATCCAACACCGAAGGTGCAACCGTTTGGTTTGTGCCAAGCGCGGCCGTCAAGAGCATCAAATTTGTCTCAGACATCCATGGAGCACCGGGCGAAGTGGGACACCACGATTTCTACATCGCAGAAAAGCCTGCCCTGTACCCTGTGGCCTATAACACCGGCGGATTGGCGCAAACAGGTGGAGAACAGACCAACGTCTCGTTCATGGTTGTGTTGGCTCTAATGCTTGTTGGTGGCGGTGCAGTGGCGATTCGTCGCCTCTAAGAGGTCAACATTGCAAAAGGTGCCGGGTATGTCCTGGCACCTTCTGCATTTAACTGGATGCTGTTTTTGCATTTCCACCCTAAAAATCTTGGAATACTCCAAAGGGCAAACAGGGTTAGCCTTAGGAGACCAACAATTTAGGGATTTATGCACCGTTTAGCACGTCTTAGCCTGGCCAACCGTTCAGTAGTTGCCCTGGCCACCTTGGTAATCGCACTCTTCGGAGTGATTTCACTTGGTTCACTCAAGCAAGAGCTGATTCCATCGTTCGAAACCCCGCAGGCGGCCATTGTAACCACCTACATTGGCGCATCACCTGAGGTGATTGACAAGCAAGTAAGCCAACCTATTGAAAACGCCGTGCGAAAACTTGACGGCTTGGTTTCATCGACTTCGACATCGCAAAGCAACATTTCGATTGTGCGAGTCGAATTTGACTACGGCACGACGACCGCAAAGGTCAAAGAAGATCTGAACTCGGCATTAGCCACGCTAACTGGAAGCCTGCCAAGCTCTGCGACGCCAAAGATTGTCTCGGGCTCATTCGACAGCGTCCCTATCATTGCGCTGGGTGTTTCTTCAAGCAATAATGAGGCTCTAGGCAAGATTCTTGCCGACACAGCCACCCCAATCTTGTCTGGCATTTCAGGCGTTAGAGACATCACTGTTTCGGGTGTAACCGAGAAACGTGTGAACCTGACGCTCAAGTCATCTGTGATGGCCGCAAACGGACTTAGCCAGCAGAACATCGTGTCAGCCCTTCAGGCGAACGGCTTTGTAATTCCCGCCGGAAACCTGACCGATAGCAAGGGTTCAATCTCGGTTGAGGTTGGAACACCAGTCGAGAGCATCGCTGACTTCAAGAGTTTGCCGCTCATTTCCAGCTCGTCGTCGACATCTTTCGGAAGCTCGTTCGGCAGTTCATTCGGCAGCAAGACCGGTGCACCATCGGGCTCGGGAATGCCATCTGGAACGGGTGCGCCATCCGGTTCTGGAACCCCGTCTATCCCATCAGTGCCGAGCGCACCAAAGCCGGTATTGACTGTCGGTGACATTGCCGAGGTTACCTACGGAAACGCTCCTGTAACTTCCATATCACGAGTCAACGGTGTTCCAGTTTTGACTTTGTCGATAACCAAAACCCAGGATGGCAACACCGTTGCTGTCAGCCACGGCGTTCAAGACAAGATTGCCGAACTAAAGAAGGCACTCGGCAACAACGTTCAGGTCACGACCATCTTCGACCAAGCGCCATACGTCGAAAAATCACTCAACGATCTGACCAGCGAAGGATTGCTAGGACTTTCATTTGCAATCCTCGTAATTCTGTTGTTCCTGCTTTCGTTCCGTTCGACCGCCGTAACCGCGATTTCGATTCCTACATCGGTTCTGATCACTTTCATCGGTCTTTACTCGCTGAACTACTCGTTGAACCTCTTTACACTCTCAGCCTTGACCATTGCCATTGGTCGAGTGGTGGATGACTCAATCGTTGTCATTGAGAACATCAACCGTCACCTGTCATATGGTGAGCCAAAGAAGAAGGCAATCCTTAACTCGGTCAAAGAAGTGGCCGGCGCTATCACCGCTGCAACAATCACTACCGTTGCCGTATTCTTGCCAATCGCCCTCGTCGGTGGTCTGGTTGGAGAACTTTTCCGCCCATTCTCATTCACGTTCTCGATCGCACTGGTGGCGTCACTGTTCGTTTCACTCACCATCGTCCCGGTCTTGGCTTACTGGTTCATGAAGGCTCCGAAGAATGTGGTTGTCGTAGAAAACGAGTCCAAGGCCTCAACGGCTATCGCCGCCGCGCGCCACAACGAAGAAGAGCGCGAGCGCAAATCTTGGTTGCAGCGCGGTTATCTGCCGGTTCTAAGAACCACGCAAAAGCACCCAGTTGTAACCGTGGTTGCAGCGTTCTTCGTTTTGATTTTTACATTCGGACTAGTTGGTTCGTTGAAAACTGACTTCTTGGGCGGATCTGGCTCGAGCGGTTTCGTGATTAACCAGACCATCCAGCCGGGTGCAACCTTGAAACAGCAGTCAAAGGCTGCCGCCGAGGTTGAAGCCCAACTCTTGAAGTTCAAGGGTGTCGATGTTGTGCAGACCTCAATTGGCTCAAGTGGCGATGGCCGCGTGGCCTTTGGTGCATCAGCTGGTGGAATCACGATTCAGGTCATCGTCAAAGATGGCTTCGACGTGCCAGCAGTTGAAAAACAGTTCACCGATGCAACCGCTGCACGCACCGATCTAGGAACTCTAAAGATTGGATCGGGAGGAGGAGGCTTCTCGGGTTCGAGCACCATTGACATCAAGCTAACCGCAAAGGATTCAGCAACGCTTGAAACCGGAATTGCAGCTGTTCAGGAGGGAATGAAGGGCATTGCCGGAGTAAGTGAGATCACCAACTCACTAGCCGACAAACAACGCACTCTCAAGGTCACCGTTAACCGCAAGGCTGCAGCTCGACTCGGACTAACCGAAACTACGGTTGGTGCTCTTGTGGCAGCTCAGATGCAGCCGTCGAGCATTGGCAACCTCAACGTGAATGGTGCGTCGACGCCAATCTTTGTGGTTCACACAAGCACCCCATCAACCATTGCGCAGGTCAAGAACATTGCCATTCCGACAGCTACCGGAACCGTTCGACTGAGCTCGCTAGCAGACGTTTCGTTGACCAAGGTTCCGGTATCCATCACGACTGAAAAGGGTGACCGCACTGCAACCGTTTCGCTAACCCCAAACGGCAAGAACCTCGGTGCCATCTCGATCGATGTGACTAAGCGCCTAGACAAGGTCAAGCTTCCGACTGGTGTAACCGCCAGCCTCGGCGGTGTGACCAAGTCGCAGGCTGACTCATTTGCTCAACTTGGCCAAGCGCTTCTGGCTGCTATCGCAATCGTGTTTATCGTTATGGTCGCAACCTTCTCGAGCATCCGTCAGCCTTTGATTCTGCTGATCTCGATTCCGTTCGCTGCCACCGGCGCGCTCGGACTGCTCTTGATCACCGACACTCCCCTTGGAGTTTCGGCACTGATCGGCATGTTGCTGCTGGTCGGAATCGTGGTCACTAACGCTATCGTTCTGATTGACCTGATTAACCAGTACCGTCGCGAGGGCAGGCCACTCGGCGAAGCCATCATGGATGGTGCCCGTCAGCGCCTTCGCCCGATCTTGATGACGGCGCTGGCAACGATCTTCGCGCTGACCCCAATGGCGCTCGGTGTGACCGGTGGTGGCGGATTCATCTCGCAACCACTCGCAATCGTGGTCATCGGTGGGCTCTTCTCATCAACAGTTTTGACCCTGGTGATCGTGCCAGTGCTCTACTCGTTGGTCGAGGGTGGCAAAGACCGCAAGGCAGCTCGTGCAGTCAAGAAGGCGGCGCCAAAGGCGAAGCCGGTCAAAGCCAAGAGCAAGCCAAAAACGGCCTAGTCGTCAGGGCTAGAATTGGGAGGTCTCGGATAGTTGTCCGAGGCCTCCCCTAGTTTTTGGTGTGTGATTGATATTTCTGACCATCTAGTTTGGATCGACTGTGAGATGACTGGGCTAAACCCAGACCTCGACTGCCTAGTCGAGATTGCCGTCGTAATTACCGACTCTGAATTGAACGTAGTCGACGAAGGCATTGACCTGGTGATCAAGCCTCGCGCCGACTCACTCGAGCAGATGAATGATTTCGTGCGCAACATGCACACCACCTCGGGCCTGATTAATGAGTTCGAGAACGGGCTCGAACTCGAAGAAGCCGAACGCTTGGTGCTCGAATACATTCAGCGCTTCATTCCAAACGCCAAAGATGCCCCGCTGGCCGGCAACACCATCGGAACCGACCGAATGTTCATTTCTAAATACATGCCCCAGGTCGATGCCCACCTTCACTATCGCAGCATCGATGTTTCTTCGATCAAAGAGCTCAGCCGTCGCTGGTATCCACGCGTGTATTTTCAGCTGCCTAAGAAGACTGGTGACCACCGCGCTTTGGCAGACATTCTTGAGTCGATCAAAGAACTTCGCTACTACCGCGAGACGGTCTTTGTCGGTCTTCCAGGCCCGAGTTCAGCCGAGGCTCAGCTGGCGGCCGAAAAAGTCTCGGAACAGGGCCACTAATCACCTGATAGACTTGTCAGGTTGTTTCAACACTTGGTGGGTATAGCTCAGCTGGTAGAGCACCTGGTTGTGGTCCAGGGGGCCGCGGGTTCAAGTCCCGTTACTCACCCCAAGAAAAACCTCCCCGATTGGGGAGGTTTTTTTCAAATTAAAGACTTTCTAGAGGTATTATTTTCTCCAAAATGAGTTGGGGAAACATGAGATTCAAAAAAAGCGTCACTCTTGTTCTGAAAACTCTTCTGGTGACGATGACGGTTCTTGCAATAGCCACGCCGTCGCTCGCTGCCGATGGCACACAAATTGGTTTCGTTGTCGAAGCAAATGATCCTCAAGCAGTACTAATGAGTCCTGTACCCTTGGCTCAAAAATGGAGTGCTAGATCTCTGGGCTTGGCTTCGACCCGCATCGAGAAACTTTCGAAGAAGATTCAATCTACCCTGACAGCCCTGAAGAACGAGGGCGCCGTGAGAATAGTCTCGTCTAGAAAGAGGATTACCAATGAAGAGGGTAAGAAGTGGAAGGGTTACATTTCCAAGCCTGGAGAGTTAGTCTTCAAAGCTTACGACTCGAGAGGCTCCATCATGAGTTCGACGGTGGTAGTGCCCAAGTCTCGATATGGGATGGCTGCGCAAACTCTAGGGCTAACCGAAACCGAGTGCAACCTTGGCGGGTTCAATCTGTTTGATATTTCAAGTTGGTTTGGGCATTCATGTGAGGTGGCTAAGCCAAAACCCGCCGAATTCCTGAGGGCATTCGCCTGGCAACAACACCTGCAAGACGATGAAATGCCGATCATAAACACGATTAATAGTCATTGGATGGAAATCGAAGCTTGTTTGTCATCAAACCTGTCTTACACGGTTGAAAAAGGTTACTTCGACTGCCCTTCCGACACCACATATTTCGGCCCGAGTCGATTTCTAGTCAGAGAGCAGCAGAAATATGCAGGCTACGAGTTTACTTTTAAGCCAGGCACACAACAGGCTACGCTGACGTACCTTCCGCCTGATTACCAGTCGTACGCCGACGAACTCAAGTGAAAGTTACTGACGTAAAAGTCGTCTAGCAAATCACTAACGAATTATTCAGAGGCGCGCTGAATCAGGAGCTCGCGCACACGAGCGGCGTCAGCCTGGCCCTTCATAGCCTTCATCACGGCACCGATAACGGCTCCGGCGGCCTGCATGCGACCCTCTCGGATGGCGTCGATGACGTCGGGCTGGGATGCCAGGGCCTCGTCGATGGCAGCCAGGAGTGCGCCGTCATCTGAGACAACTTCGAGACCCTTCGAAGAAACAATGTCTGCTGGAGCACCCTCGCCCGCGAGAACTGCGACCAAGACGTCACGACCGATACGGTCGTTGATCTTGCCCGATTCGACCAAGTTAGCCAATTCAGCAATGTGCGCCGGCGAGACTTCTAGGTCGGCGACATCTTTGCCGTCGGCGTTGGCCAAACGAGCCAGCTCGCCCGTCCACCACTTGCGCGCGGCCTGAGGCTTTGCGCCAGCGGCGATGGTCTCTTCGATCTGGTCCATGAGTCCTGCGTTTACGACATCGCGAAACTCTAGGTCGGCAAAAGCCCACTCGGCCTGCAAACGCTTGCGGCGATCGGCCGGGTTTTCAGGCAGTGATGCCCGAATCGACTCGATGAGTTCGTGCGAAGGCTTGACCGGAACAAGGTCTGGCTCCGGAAAGAAACGGTAGTCGTCGGTGTCAGACTTTGGTCGCCCCGCGCTGGTGAGCCCGCGATCTTCGTGCCAGTGACGAGTCTCTTGCGTGATCTTGCCACCTTTGGCCAAAATGGCAGCCTGGCGCTGAATCTCATAACGCACTGCGCGTTCGATCGAACGAAGTGAGTTGACGTTCTTGGTTTCGGTGCGAGTGCCGAGTTTTGCTTCGCCGTGTGGGCGAAGTGAAACGTTGGCGTCGCAGCGCACGTTGCCGCGCTCCATGCGAGCCTCGGAAACACCAAGAGCCCTAACGATTTCACGGATGCTTCGCACATAAGCCGCCGCAAGCTCAGGTGCCTCGGCGCCTGCGCCATAGACCGGCTTGGTGACGATCTCAACCAGTGGCACTCCGGCACGGTTGTAATCAACCAGCGAGTATTCGGCACCCTGAATGCGACCGGTGCTGCCACCGATGTGTGTCAGCTTGCCAGCGTCTTCTTCCATATGGGCACGCTCAATGTTGACGGTGAACTTGTTTCCACTTGGCACCTCAACGTCAAGAGCACCTTCGAAAGCAATCGGTTCGTCGTATTGCGAAGTCTGAAAGTTCTTAGCAAGGTCGGGATAGAAGTAGTTCTTGCGAGCGAAGCGACCGGTCGGAGCAATCTGGCAGCCCAGAGCTAAACCGATAGCGATTGAGGACTCAACTGCCCGCTTGTTTACTGCCGGAAGCGAACCAGGAAGGCCGATACAAATCGGGCAAACGTTGGTGTTTGGCTCGTCACCAAAATCGTTGCGGCAACCACAGAACATCTTGGTTTTGGTGTTCAACTCAACGTGAACCTCAAGCCCAATAACAACTTCAAACTTTTCGAGCGCCTGCTCGTAGTTCATGAGTTCGTCTTTAGCCATGGTTATGCACCGACCTTAAGTTCAGGAGCGAAATCCATCATTCGCTTGCCCCATCCCGCCTCGTGCAAAGCCTCGAGGGCTGCGGCGACCTTGTAGAGACGAGCATCGGCGCGGGCAGGAGCAAGCAACTGAACTCCGCTAGGCAGGCCATCCTCGTCGGCTAGACCGTTTGGAATCGCGATTCCGGGTGTTCCGGCCAGGTTGGCAGGAATCGTAGCTACGTCATTTAGATACATGGCCAGTGGGTCATCAACCTTTTCACCAAACTTGAAAGCGGTGGTTGGAGCGGTCGGTGAGATCAACACATCAGCCTTGGCGAACGCAGCTTCGAAGTCACGCTGAATGAGTGTGCGAACCTTTTGAGCCGCCCCGTAGTACTTGTCGTACGAACCACTCGAGAGGGCGTAGGTGCCCAGGATGATGCGTCGCTTAACCTCGGGTCCGAAGCCAGCCTCACGGGTAGCAGCCATCACGCGTTCGATGGTTGCGTTTTCACCTGGGTTGACGCGCATTCCAAAGCGAACGCTGTCGAATTTGGCAAGGTTGCTTGATGCCTCAGCAGGAAGAATCAGGTAGTAGGCAGCAATCGCGTATTCGAACGATGGGCAGTCAACCTCTACGATTTCAGCGCCGTTAGCAGTTAGCAGTGCCAGAGTCTCATCGAAGCGCTTCTTGACGCCAGGCTGGAAACCCTCGCCCGAAAGCTGCTTGATGACACCAAAGCGCATACCCTTGACCGAACCGTTTCGAGCGGCTTCAGCCATTGAGCCCAGCGACTCAGGGAGCGAGGTGCTGTCGTGTGGATCGTGGCCTGCGATGACGTCCTGCAGAAGAGCAGCATCGAGAACATTGCGCGAAACAGGACCAATCTGGTCGAGAGACGAAGCGAGAGCGATCAGACCGTAGCGGGAGATCGCACCGTAGGTCGGCTTGTGACCGACGGTGCCTGTTACGGCAGCCGGAAAACGAATCGAACCTCCGGTGTCGCTTCCGATGGCAAGCGGCGCCGAATACGAAGCGACAGCCGAAGATGAGCCACCACCCGAACCGCCTGGGATTCTCTCGATGTCCCAAGGATTGCGACTCGGACCGAATGCTGAAAACTCGGTTGATGAGCCCATCGCAAATTCGTCGAGGTTGGTCTTGCCCAAAATCGGCATCAGCTCATTGCGAAGCTTGGTTACAACGGTTGCGTCGTACTGCGGAATCCAACCTTCGAGAATTTTTGAGCCCGAGGTGGTTGGCGCATCGGTAGTAGTTAGGTTGTCTTTCACTGCGATTGGCACACCTGCAAGCAATGGAAGTTTTTCACCTGCCGCACGGCGACGGTCAACGTCTGCGGCAACTGCAAGAGCGGCTTCTGAAGTGACGTGCAAATAGGAGTTGATGGTGCCATTAATCTCTGCGATGCGGTCTAGGTGGGCTTTGGTGATTTCGGTAGCCGAAAGTTCACCAGAAGCCATAAGGTCAACCAGCTCGGATGCGTTCTTTTTGATGATTTCGTTCATGGTCTACTCCTCATCCAAGATGGCGTTCACTTTGAAACGACCCTGTGCAGAGTCTGGAGCGCCCGAAAGTGCCTGTTCCTGAGTCAAAGAAGGTTCAACGACATCTTCGCGAAATACGTTTTCCATAGGAATCGGGTGGCTGGTTGCCGGCACGTCGCCCTCGACTGCCTTGTTCACAATGGCAACGGAATCGACGATCAGGGCAAGTTGTTCGGTAAACCGATCAACTTCGGCATCGGTGACCTGGATGCGTGCCAAACTGGCAAGGTGACGCACTAGGTCGGGTGTGAGTTCAGACATTAATTTCTTTCAGAAATACATCGTTGTGGGCTTGCGTCAAGTCTATCGAACGAGAAATAGTCCTTAGTACTTATGTGCTATGCAGGCTAAGATATAGGTTCTGAGCGCATCTTTATGCACTCAACAATCAAGGAGTAGATCTTTGGAAAACGAAAACTTTTCTCTAGAAATGCGCGGCTACAAGAAGGACGAAGTAGACCGCGTTCTTAGCGAGCTGCGCGCCGAACTAGAGCACCTGCGCGATTACAACTTCAACGCATCTTCTGAGACCGAAGCACTTCGTTCAGAGGTTGCTGCTCTCAAGCGCAAGAAAGACTCAGCTCCTGGCTACGCCGAGCTCGGCGCCCAGTTTGAACAGACGCTTCGTCTAGCCGAAGAGCAGGCTAAGAAGCTTGTCTCAGATGCCGGCCAGGACGCCATCCGTGTTCGCGAAACGGCAAAGGCCGAGAGTGAGCAACTAACTCGCAAGGCTCAGCAAAAAGCCGACAGCATTCTTGCCGAGGCAGAGGCTCGACTTGCTGAAGCTCGCATTGAAGCTGAACGCTTGAGTGCCGAAATTCTGCAGGCCGCGAAAGCCAAAGACGCTGAAGCATCGGAGAAAATCGGCACCGCCCAGCGCGAGGCCGCAGCGATTAAGTCTGAAGGTGAGCGTTACTCAGCCGAGTTGCGTGCATCTGTACACCGTGAAACCGAAGAGGCACGTGCTTTGGCAACCGAACTGGCCCAGCGCACCGCGCAGGCCCGTGTCGAGCTCGAGGCTGAGCTGAAGACCAAGCGTGATGAAGCTGAACAAGAGTCATTGCAGATGTACCAGAAGGCCATTGCACAGGCTCAAGAGGTCACCGACGAAGCGAATGCAAACTTTGCCGACGCCTCGGCTCGTGCCGCTGAGCTAATCAGCGAAGCAGAGCGCATGTCTCGAGAGGCTGCCCAAAACGCTGCCACACTTTCAGAAGACAGCCAGCGAACCGCTACCAACGTGATCAACCAGGCTCGTCGTCGCGCAGAATCTTTGAGCCGTCGCGCAGAATCTTTGGCCAACAACGCCATCAAGGAAAGCGAAGATCGCCTCAGCCGCATGAAGGGTGAGCGAGTCGAGATCGAAGAGTTCTTGTCACAGTTGAGAAACCTCATGTCCACCGAATCGATGGTTGCAGACGCCGAAAACCGCGCCTACGACCAGTAGTCAAAAACCTTAAAAGCCCTCAGCGAATGCTGGGGGCTTTTGGATTATGTGAAACACCGCACATTTAGATCAGGCGCTTCTTGAACTCGTCTTCATCAATCACCTGTACTCCAAGAGCCTCTGCTTTGGTCAGCTTTGAGCCTGCAGACTCCCCCGCGACAACAAAGGCGGTGTTCTTCGAAACGCTGCTTGCCGCCTTGCCACCCCTCGAGATAATCGCCTCTTCGGCGGCCTCACGAGTGAACTCTTTCAGTGTGCCTGTGACTACGATGCTTAGACCAGCAAATGGCCCTTCCGCTCCTGAGCGTGAACCTGGCCCTTCGTGCCCAGGAATTTCAAGCTGCACCCCGGCCTCGCGCCATTTCTCGACAATGTTTCTGTGCCAATCTACTTGCCACCACTCAGCGATACTGGTGGCCAAAATTGGGCCAACTCCATCGACCTGAGCAAGTTCATCAACATTTGAAGTGAAGATTCGATCGAGTGAACCAAAGTGTGTTGCTAGAGATCTTGCAGCGACCGGCCCTACGTGACGAATCGAAAGCGCAACGATGAACCGCCACAGGGGCTTGGCTTTAGCCTCTTCAAGATTCCTGAGCAACTTGAGGGCAACCTCTGCAGGAGTGCCATCCTTTTTCTTGAAGAAGTCGACAATTTTGGCGCGGCCTTCTTCATCAAGTTTCGCTAGCCCAGTATCAGGGTCTAACACCTCTGCTCGAACGGGCAAAAGGTCGTCGAGAGTTAAGGCAAAGAGGTCTGCCTCTGAGCGCAACGGTGCGATTTCTGGAAACACCGGCTGCGTAAGTGCGGCTGCTGCAACATATCCGAGCGCTTCGATGTCGAGTGCTCCGCGTGAACCAAGATAAGCAACCCGTTCACGAAGCTGTGCTGGGCAGGCCTGGGCGTTGAGGCACCTGAGATCTATGTCACCCTCAGATGCTGGAACTAGGGGCGATCCGCATTCTGGGCAGTTTGCTGGCATAACGAAAGCTCTTTCGGTGCCATCGCGAAGGTCAACAACCGGTCCCAGAATTTCCGGAATGACATCACCTGCCTTGCGCAGCACAACGGTGTCTCCAAGAAGAACACCCTTGGCCTTGACCACGTCTTGGTTGTGCAGTGTCGCGAACTCGACCACACTGCCGGCGACTTTGATTGGTGAAAGCACCGCATAAGGCGTTGCCCTGCCGGTGCGACCGATGCCGATTCGGATGTCGAGAAGCTTGGTGTTGACCTGCTCGGGTGGGTATTTGTAGGCGATAGCCCAACGCGGAGCACGGCTCGTGAAACCGAGTTCGCGTTGCTCGGCAAAAGAGTCAACCTTTACAACTACTCCGTCGATTTCGTGTTCGAGATCGTGGCGGTGAAGCTGAAAGTTCTTGATGTAGTCGAGAACTTCGTCAACCGAATGAACGACTTTGAACCTCGGTGAAGTTGGCAGACCCCATTGCGCCAAAAGTTCATACAGCTCGCTCTGGTATTGCACCGGAGCATCTGGCCAAGCGCCGACGCCATGAACAAGCATGCGCAGCGGTCGGCTCGCGGTGATCTTTGGGTCCTTTTGACGAAGAGAACCTGATGCCGAGTTGCGAGGATTCGCAAACGGAGCCTTTCCTTCGGCAACCAACGACTCATTCAAACGTGCAAAGTCTTCGACTCCGAAGAATATTTCGCCGCGAATTTCAACAACCGGCGGGTGACCTTGACCCTCCAGCTTGCGAGGAATCGAAGCAATCGTGAGCACGTTTGCGGTCACGTCTTCTCCGACTACACCATCACCTCGAGTTGCTGCCGAGACAAGCTGGCCACGCTCGTAACGCAAATTTATTGCGAGACCATCGATTTTCAGTTCGCAAAGAAAGCGGCCGGTTTCGGTGCGAGCCGCCCAGGCAGACAACTCTTCAGCCGAGAAGGCATTGTCTAGGCTCATCATTCGCTCTAGGTGCTCAACCGGTGAAAATGCTTGATTTGCGCTGCCACCGACGGTTTGTGTTGGGCTATCGCCAGTAATTAAATCCGGATGCAGCGCCTCTAGAGCCTCGAGTTCATGAAGCATGGCGTCGTATTCCGCGTCGCTAACCAAGACCGTGTTGCCCTCATAATAAGCGCGACGATGCTGATTTATCTGGTCGACTAGTGCATTTATGCGCTCTTGGGCGCTAGCTCGGTCGACGGTATTCACGCGAGAATCCTAGGCGTTGGCAACGACATCTTGGGTGATGTCAGCACTAACTGTGCGATCGATAGTGGTTTGTCCCAAAACACGCGTGCCCACATAGAGAACCGCGGTTTGACCGGGTGCCACACCCATCAGGGGTTCAATCAAACGCGCCACCAGTTCGCCATCAATAACCGCTGCTCGACATGGCAAAGCCTCACCGTGAGCGCGAACCTGAACGTGCGCGTCGAACCACTCTGATGCATCCGCTGGAGCCGAGCCACACCAGGTAAAACGGCTTCCAGCGAGCTCCGAGATTGCGAGTGCCGCCTGAGGCCCAACCACAACCGTGTTGGTCTTTGGGCTGATCGAAAGCACATAGCGAGGCTTGCCGTCGGCAGCAGGGCGCCCAATGTTCAATCCCTTGCGCTGACCAACGGTGTAACCATGGGCACCTTCGTGCGAGCCGAGCACATTGCCATCGCGATCAACGATTTGGCCAGTCTCTTTTCCAACCTTGTCAGCAAGCCAATCTTGAGTGTCACCTTCTGGAATGAAACAAATGTCATAAGAGTCCGGCTTTTGCGCAACGGCAAGACCGCGACGTTCTGCCTCGGCTCGAATGTCAGACTTTGAAGCCGCTAACCCAAGTGGAAACATCGAGTGCTTCAACTGGTCAGCCGTCAGCACGCCAAGCACATAAGACTGGTCTTTTGCCATAGCAAGGCTTCGGTGCAGCTCTAGCTCGCCATCGTCTCCGGTAATCAATGACGCGTAGTGCCCCGTGCAGACAGCATCGAAACCAAGTGCGAGGGCCTTTTCTAGCAATGCAGCAAACTTGATGCGCTCGTTGCATCTCATGCACGGATTAGGGGTGCGGCCGGCCTGGTATTCGGCAATGAAGTCATCGACCACGTCGGCCTTGAATCGTTCAGAAAAGTCCCAAACGTAATAAGGGATTCCGAGCACGTTGGCTGCGCGTTGGGCATCCATTGAGTCTTCAATCGTGCAGCATCCACGAGAGCCTGTGCGAAGGGTTCCCGGCATACGAGATAGCGCTAGGTGCACTCCGACCACCTCGTGGCCAGCCTCTACTGCGCGCGCCGCGGCAACAGCGCTATCGACGCCACCGGACATTGCTGCAAGAACCTTCATTACACAATTCTACGAACTTGTATAGCCCGCGCGGTGCGCCGACGCGTGTGCTTGCGGAAGAGCAGCTAAAAACGCATCAACATCTTCGATCGTGTTTGTGTGGCTGAAAGTCATTCGCAAGCACCCAGACGCTTCCGATTCATCTCGCCCCATGGCCAGAAGCACATGCGAGGCGGCTGTTACGCCAGCCTGGCAGGCGGACCCATTCGAAACGCACACGCCAGCCTGGTCTAGTAAAAACAAAAGCGAATCGCCCGAGCAGCCAGCGAAGGTGAAGTGGGCGTTGTCAGGCAAACCTGGCGCGTCGGCTCGGCTGAATCTCGCTGTTGGCACGAGTTTCAAGACTCCTTCGACCAAACGATCTCGCAAGATCACGGTGTGGGCCCGGTGTGAGTCGAGTATCGAGACAGCAAGTTCGCAAGCCAAACCAAAAGCCTTGGCTCCAGCAGCATTCATCGTGCCCGAGCGCATGGCGCGCTCTTGCCCTCCCCCGTGAACCAATGAGGTGAGTTTGGCCGACCGAGCCACAACCAAAGCACCTACGCCAACCGGGCCGCCAACTTTATGAGCGGTTATCGACATCGCGGTTAAACCGGTTTGGGCAAAGTTGATCGATATGTGTCCGAACGCGGCGACCGCATCGGAGTGCACCGGGATGTCGAAAGTTTTTGCTAACTCGACGACCTCGTTGATGTCGGTTATTACCCCAGTCTCGTTATTCGCCCACATAAGCGAAATCAGTGCCACACGCTCATGGTTGTTGGTCAGAAACTCTTTGAGCCAAACCAGGTCGACGACTCCACGTTCATCAACAGGAACCCAAACGGCCTCGGCACCCTGTTCCTTTTCTAGCCAGTCAATCGGGTCGATGACGGCATGGTGCTCGGTGGCGGCGCTAACGATTAGTGGCCGGCTGGCATCTTTGTTTCGTGCCCAGAAAAGGCCCTTGATGGCCAAGTTATCGCTCTCGGTGCCACCAGAAGTGAAAATTACTTCGTTTCGATTAGCACCGATGGCGTTCGCCACCTGCTCGCGAGCTTCTTCTAGAGCTTTTCTTGCTAACTGACCAGAGGAATGGACGCTCGAAGGGTTGCCGACCAAACTCAAGTGCTGCGTGTAGCACTCAAGCACCTCTGGCCGAATCGGCGAGGTGGCGGCGTGGTCAAGGTAAACAACCATAAGTTCAGCCTACCTAGCCGAATCTGCCGAGCAGCAGCAGATTGGCGGATAAACTTTTGGACAAGTTCGCTTTCAAGCCAAATTTCCACGCAAGGTACTCATGCCAACCTCTTCTTACGCCCAAGCCAGCCTTGGGGTAACCCTTGAGGACGGCAAAGGCACGATTCGTGTCTATTCATCAACAGCCGAGAGCGTTGAGTTCTTAATCCTCAACCCAGAGGATTCAAGCGATGTTCTAAAACGAATCACTTTGAAACGCGATGGCGACATCTGGAGCGCTTCTTCTTCTGCAATTGCAGTGGGCGTTCACTATGCATTGCGAGCCAGCGGTCCGGATGGCCCGCGAAACGGCTTCAACAACACCGTCAACCTGATCGACCCCTATGCGATCGGGGTGAAACGCGAATCGGCTCGTGAATTTCACAACGTGATTATCGACCGAAGTTTTGACTGGCAAGGGGTTACAAAACCCAATACTCCTATGACTGAATCGGTCATTTACGAAGCACATGCTCGTGGCCTGACCCGAGGAAACCTAGAACTTCACGATGACATTCGCGGAACCTATGCCGCCCTCGCTCACCCGAGCACTATCGAGCACCTAAAGCGAATCGGAGTAACAGCCGTCGAGTTGCTTCCGATACAGATGTTCATTTCAGAACCTCGATTGATGAACATGGGGCTCATCAACTATTGGGGCTACAACACCATAAACTTTTTTACCCCGCACCACAGATATGCGTCGCCAGCTGCGATCGAACAAGGCCCCGATGCCATTGTTCGAGAGTTCAAAACTGCTGTTCGTGAACTGCACCGTGCAGGCATCGAAGTGATTCTTGACGTGGTTTATAACCACACCGCCGAGGGCGGCAGCCGCGGACTGACCTACTCGTTTAGAGGACTAGATAACTCCTCTTATTACCGTCAAGACGACCAAGGCAACTATCACGACACCACCGGCTGCGGAAACTCGCTAGATTTTTCGAACCCGAGAGTCGTTGAGCTAACAATGGATTCTCTTCGCTACTGGACCGAAGAGATGCAGATTGACGGATTCAGATTCGACTTAGCAACGACTTTGGCTCGCGACGCAAACAACCAGTACGACCCGAACCACCCGATGCTCCATGCGATGGTCAATGATTCAGTTCTGGCCGACAGCAAACTGATTGTTGAGCCTTGGGACATCGGACTCGGTGGCTGGCAAACAGGAAACTTTCCTGATCGGTTTAGCGAGTGGAACGATCGTTATCGAGACTCGGTGCGCAAATTCTGGTTGACCGACATAGCGAGCGCACGAAACTCGGGCAACCATTACAGCGGGGTAGCCGACATGGCAACGCGACTCTCGGGTTCTAGAGACATTGTTGACGGCCCGTCTGGCCCGATTGGCAGCATCAACTTCATCACCGCTCACGATGGGTTCTGCCTTCGCGACTTGGTTTCATACAACGTCAAGCACAACCAAATGAATGGTGAGAGCAACCGCGACGGAAACTCGAACAATTTCTCGTTCAACCACGGCGCTGAAGGTGAAGTAGACGACGCAGAGATTTCTGCATCGCGCAGACGTGCCTCAAGAAACCTTTTGGCTACACTTTTGCTTTCAGCCGGCGTGCCGATGGTCACTGCTGGTGATGAGCGAGGCAAAACCCAGATGGGCAACAACAACGCCTATTGCCAAGACAGCACTCTCTCTTGGATGAACTGGAAACTGAACAAACATCAGCAAGATCTCGAGGATAACTTCGCGGCTCTCACCAAAATTCGAAGAGAACACCCGTCGCTTAGACAATCGAACTTTGGAAATTTTGACGCGGCATCAGCCGAGAGCGACATGGTCAAATGGTTTGACCAAAACGGCGACATAATGACCGAAGCGCAATGGAACGATGCCGAGCAACGTACCTTGTTGAGATTGGTTCAACACGTTGATGAAAATGGGGCATCCGACACCACATTGACTATCGTCCATGGCGCCGAGACTCCGATTGACCTCGTGCTTCCGGATTGGCCAAGCGCGTGGAGTTTGATTTGGAACAGCTCGAATGAAACTGCCGAAGAGGTTAGTCAAAACCAGATCCCAGGCTCTAAGGTTTCGGCAGGCCCAACCAGCATCCTGGTTTTTGCCGCAAATAGCTGACCTCAAAACCGTAACTAACGCATAACCACTTTGGTTTGACCTAATTTCGCACCTCGTTTGCCGATAAGTTTGGTTTATGACGAACGTGATTGTTTACAGGCATGAATCGCCTGTTGGTCGTTTTCCGATCCTCGACATTAGACCGACCGTCGACTCCGGTCGCTGGCCGGCGAAGGCGTTTGTCGGCGAAGTAGTTCCGTTTAGCGCGGTTGTCTTTCGAGAAGGGCATGACGCGCTTGGCGTTGAGCTTTTGCTCACTTCTCCCTCAGGTAAATCCTCTGTCACCAGGATGCGCTCTGGCGCACCAGGCAGCGACCGCTGGCACACCGAAGCAGTACTCGATGAGCAAGGCTCGTGGAGTTTTTCGATTCGCGCGTTTGCAGACGACTTTGAGACTTGGCATCACAACACCGAAATCAAGCTTGCCGCCGGAGTAGATGAAGAACTCATGATGCTCGAGGGCATCTCATTGCTTACGAAAGCGGCTTCAGAAAAGGATAGACCTAAGGCTAACGCGAAGTCGCTCATTGAGTCGGCCGAGATTCTTGCGGATCAGAGCAAGACAGCGACCGAACGGTTCGAAACCAGCCAAAACCAGGCTCTAGCTAAAAGCATCGGGTCGCACCCGATTCGAAGCCACTCAACCGTGAGTGACTCGTTCGTCATTAGTTGCGAACGAACCCTTGCAGGAGTCGGTGCCTGGTACGAGTTTTTTCCACGCAGTGAAGGCGCCAAGTTTGACAGCAAAACAAAAACTTGGACCTCGGGAAACTTTAAAACCGCAACCAAACGGCTGTCAGCCGTGGCATCAATGGGCTTTGACGTTTTGTACATGCCTCCGGTTCATCCGATTGGCAAGGCCTTTCGCAAAGGACCAAACAACACTCTGAATGCGGGCGAACAAGACCCAGGTTCACCTTGGGCAATTGGTGGCGAAGCAGGAGGTCACGATGCAATACATCCAGACCTTGGCACCGACAATGACTTCAAAGAATTCGTGAAGTCCGCCAATGCGCTTGGACTCGAAATTGCTATGGATCTGGCCCTGCAGGCCAGCCCAGATCACCCTTGGGTGAAATCTAACCCTGAGTGGTTCACCACTCGTGCGGATGGCACTATCGCCTATGCCGAGAACCCTCCGAAGAAGTATCAAGACATATATCCAGTGAACTTTGACAACGACCGCGAAGGTATTTACCAAGAGGTTTTGAGGGTTGTGAAACACTGGATCAGCTTCGGCGTGAAGATCTTCAGAGTAGATAACCCGCACACCAAACCGGTGAACTTTTGGGAATGGCTAATCGCCGAAGTTACTGCCGACCACCCAGAAGTAATCTTCTTGGCCGAAGCCTTTACGCGCCCGGCCATGATGCACACCTTAGGCAAAGTAGGGTTTCAGCAGTCCTATACCTACTTCACCTGGCGAAATACACCTCACGAACTTCGGGAATACGTCTTAGAACTGGCCTATTCAACTGACGCCTTTTTTAGGCCAAACTTTTGGGTCAGCACGCCTGACATTTTGACTCAGTATCTGCAGTACGGCGGCAAACCCGCTCACAAGATTAGAGCGGTTTTAGCTGCAACCTGTTCGCCCTCCTGGGGAATGTATGCCGGTTACGAGCTGATCGAATCAGTGGCACGATCGGGTGCCGAGGAACATGTCGATTCAGAGAAGTACGAGTACAAGGCTCGTGACTGGGCTGCGGCTGAGAAGAGTGGCCGAAGCATCGCAGGGTTTGTGAAGACGCTTAATCAAATTCGCAGAGACAACCCAGCCTTGAGACAACTTAGAAATGTGGAGTTTCACGGGTCAGACGATGCCGCCATCATTGCGTTTTCAAAGCACATCAAAGCCGACCACAGCGACACCGGCAAAGCAAATCACGTGATTGTCGTCGTAAACACCGACCCGCACGCAGTTCGCGAGACCACAGTTCGCCTCGACATGTCGAAGTTTGGTTTCGACGCTGCGGATCAGTTCGAAGTTCAAGACCTGATCACCGGAGCCAAGTTTGTTTGGGGTGCAAACAACTATGTTCGACTCGACTCATTCACCGAACCAGCGCACATTCTTCAAGTTCTGAGAAAGAAGTAGCCCATGGCGCTCAAGAAGCCCAAGACCGAAATGCAACTGCCAGCCATCGGTGAATATGAGCGCGACAAGGTTTCAAACGGCTCACACCACGATCCGCACTCCACCCTTGGCATTCATGAAGTTGCTGGAGGCTGGGTTGTTCGAACGTTAAAGCCAATGGCAAAATCTGTGTTTGCCGTGCTGTCAGACGGCAGCCAAGTCGAACTGAATCACGTTTGGAACGGAATCTGGGATGGATTCGTTGCCGCTAAGTCGATGCCCGACTATCGCATTCTTGCCAAGTACATCACCGATGGCGACGAGACCGACTGGCTCGTCGATGACCCCTATCGCCACCTGCCCACCATAGGCGAACTTGACCTGCACTTGATTCGAGAGGGTCGTCACGAAGAACTTTGGAAGGTCCTCGGTTCGCACGTTCGAACCTTCAACGATTCAATCGGCGAAACAAAAGGCACCTCGTTCGCTGTTTGGGCACCGAATGCGAAGGCCGTGCGCGTTGTTGGAGATTTCAACCACTGGGATGGCGTTGCCCATTCGATGCGCGTGATGGGAGCCTCGGGTATTTGGGAGCTTTTTATCCCGGGAGTTCTGGCGGGTTCGACCTATAAGTTTGAAATCTTGACCAAAGCTGGCCACTGGATCAAAAAGATTGACCCGCTGGCTCGTTATGCACAGGTTCCTCCTGACACTGCCTCGATTGTTAGTGAGTCAACTCACGTTTGGGGTGACTCGGCGTGGCTTAAGGCTCGAGCCAAACAAGATTCGCTCAAGATACCGGTTAGCGTTTATGAACTTCACGCAGGCTCTTGGCGAGGCTCTATGAACTATAGAGAGTTAGCCAAAGAGTTGATTCCTTATGTTCAGCAACTCGGTTTTACACATGTCGAGTTCATGCCACTTTCGGAGCACCCTTATGCGCCATCGTGGGGTTACCAGGTGACCGGCTACTTTGCGCCAACCTCGCGCTTTGGCAACGCCGATGACCTCAAGTTTTTGATTGACGAGCTGCACGCCGCAGGCATCGGTGTGATTTTGGACTGGGTTCCTGCGCACTTTCCAAAGGATGACTGGGCTTTGGCGCGGTTCGATGGCGAACCGTTGTATGAGCACCCAGACCCTCGTCGCGGTGAACACCCCGACTGGGGAACCTACATTTTTGACTTTGGCCGCACCGAAGTTAAGAACTTCTTGGTCGCCAACGCTCTCTATTGGTTAGAAGAGTTTCACATCGATGGCCTGAGAGTCGATGCCGTAGCGTCGATGCTCTACCTCGACTACTCACGCGAGAATGGCGAGTGGTTGCCTAACGTGAACGGTGGTCGTGAGAACCTGGACGCCATTCAGTTCATGCAAGAGACCAACGCAACAGCTTATCGACGCAACCCCGGAATCATGATGATCGCCGAAGAGTCGACCTCGTGGGCAGGAGTCTCGGCTCCGACCGATGGAGGCGGGCTAGGTTTTGGGTTCAAGTGGAACATGGGTTGGATGAATGACAGCCTTCGATACATCGAAAAAGACCCGATGTATCGGGCGCACCACCATGGCGAGCTGACCTTCTCGATGCTCTATGCCTATGACGAAAAATTTGTTCTGCCAATCAGCCACGACGAGGTAGTTCACGGCAAAGGTTCGCTACTGGCCAAGATGCCTGGCGACCGGTGGCAGCAAATGGCCAATGTGCGGGCATTCTTGACCTACATGTGGTCGCATCCAGGCAAAAAACTATTGTTCATGGGAAGCGAGTTTGGGCAACCATCCGAGTGGAATCTTGAGCACGGGCTTGACTGGTGGATTTTGGAGCAACCGTCTCACAAGGCACTGCAGTCTCTGGTTTCAACATTGAACCGGATGTATCTAGAAAACCCAGCAATGTGGCAACTTGATCACGAGCAACGCGGATTCACTTGGATTGATGGCGGAAACAGCGAGGCTAACACTCTGAGCTTTTTGCGTTGGGACGAAGCCGGAAACCCCGTTGCCTGTGTAATCAACTTTGCCGGCAACCCGCACCACAACTTCAGGCTTGGCTTGCCAAAATCAGGCAAATGGACCGAGATTCTCAACACCGATGCGTCTGAATTCGGCGGATCAGGCGTCGGCAACCTAGGCAGCGTAGACGCTAATCTCGAGGGCAGTCACGGCCAGCCGTTTTCAGCCGAGATCACCGTGCCACCGCTTGGTGCGGTTTGGTTCAAACCGGCTAGCTAATAGAGAAGACTTGCCAGTCGCTTTCGAGCGGCAAGCAAATCGGCATTGTCTGGCTCAACGACGGCGAAAAGTTCGACCAGGTGCTTGCGCAGTTGATCTTTTGAGTCTGGATGCACCAGGAAGCCATCCAAAATGGCATTAAAAGCCAAGCCAACTTGCCCAACCGATGCCATCACATCACTCCAAAGCAATAAACCTTCGAGATCTGAGGGTGGAAGTTGAGGCAAAGAACTGGGATTAATGCCATCGGTTCGCTGCAGAAGTTTGACTTGTGCCAATCCACTAACAGCTAAGTCATCTCGAGGGTTTTCGGCAAGCGCCCTGTTGTACGCGGCGATTGCAGCATCAAAATCCATTCGACCTATCGCATCGAAGGCCTCTTGGTGAAGTGGCGCCAAGGCAGGCATGGCAGTCGCTGGCAGAGGAGCATCGCCAATCACTGCCAACGAGTTCAAACCGTTCTCGGCTGCCACCTTGAGAACTTGTTCGATGACTTTGGTGGTCGACTCTTCGTCTTGGTCTCCCTCGAAAAGCGGAACCGGCTGCCCCTTGATAACAGCTATCAGAGTTGGTGCACCCTTAACAGCGAAAGCCTGAGACACTCGTTGCTCTAGTTGTGCATCGACACGAGCTAAAACTGCTCGCCCACCGAATGACAAAACGACGCGCTCGAGGCGTTCACTAAACTCGAGCGGTTTTACCGAGTCAGCGTGAAATTCCAAAATGACCGGCACCTCGTTTGACAGCGACAAGACATCGCGAAGGTTCTGTTCGGTGCATTCGAAGACCATGGCGGGCACACTCACCGATGCCTTCGGCGATTGCGTGACGGCCGGCTTGTTAAGTTTAGAAAGGTCGTAAGCCCCATTAAAGTTGCTCATTACAGACCCTTCACATCGAGAAGGCCCTGAGTTACGCCAAGCAGTCGTATTCGCTCGTTGTCGCTTAGAGCTGGCACATAGAAGAGCAACATGTCGCCATAAACCGAACGAATGCCTCTTGTCGATCCGCCGGTTCCGAGCATTAGCTTCTCGAGGCCCGAGACAGACACAGCCGAGCCGGCTTTGACCGGCGTGATCGTGTAGTAATCCTTCATGTAAACAGCAACCAGAGCGCCGCCGCTGGTCGTTGAGAGGGCAATGATTTGAGAGCTGCCCAACGAGTGCTTGAACTTGATCTTGCCTTTAGAAAGTTTGTCGATTTGGGCCTGCTGGCCGGCGGAGACATCTTTGTAGAAAGCGTCGTGAGTCACGTCGTAAGCGGCCGATGACAAGCTGGCAGCGCCGTTGTCGATGACGTCGCCGTACGTCACCGGAATGTCCATTGGTGGAAGCCTGAGATAAACAGAATCGGCACTTGAGGGAATTGAACCGATGGTAGAAACCGGCACGGCAGGAATCTTGGCACCAGGCATTAGACCAACGACAAAGTTCACCATGTACTGCGATCTAGGTGTGTCCTGTTGAAGAACGAGCATTTGAGGCAATGTCTCACCGGCTGGGTCGGTCACCAACATCACGCTTCGCGGCCAGTCGCTGGTTGCTGCAGGCAGAGAAAAGGTCAGTGGCTTGCTAGCAATGGTCATGGCATCGCCAACCGATTTGCTCTTCGACTGCAAGAAGTAGTGAGCGGCACGCATGTCAAAAGCAGGGCCTGAGAATCTCGACTCAAGCAACAGTTTTTGGTGGTGTTGGTCTGCTAGCAATGCCACATCGGCCACATCGGCCAAGATTCGGTCGATCTGCGAGGAAACCAAGGCAGGTGGAGCCAGTTGAACGGTGTCTCCGGTTGCCGAAGGAGTTGGAGTTGGTGTGCTCGACGGTTGTGAACAGCCACTAAGTGCCGCCAGACTCAAAGCCACAGCCACGCCATAGCGAACCTTTCGAGCGGCTCGGCGACCTTTAGAGGGAACAATGATTTGAGAGGTTCTTCGCCTGGTTTTAGGCCCTTGGGGAGCACGAGGAACCTTGCGACGTGGGCCACGTCGACGCTTGTGGTGACCGATTGCCCAAACGTTCATGATGAACGCAGCTACCAGCACCACTCCGCCAGCAATCAACAAGAAATTGGATTGGGTCAGATCGTGAACGATCGGCCAGTTGATTGAAATATTGTTTGGTGCAGCCGATAGTCCGTCAGACGCGATGATCACGGCAGCGCCATCGTTGTTGGCCACTTCAAGGGTGGCCGAGAGGTTGCTCGAAACAGAATCACGCCAAAGGTCGCTGCCCTTTGGATTGGCAAGGTTTCCCGAACCAAAGATTGAGTTCGGCGCGAGCTCTGAAGAGCCCTTCTTGGAGATTGTCGTGATCTCGGTGTGAGGTGCTTCGCCAACCCAAGCCAAGATGTCGCCTTCTCGGCCGCTTGCAACAAAAGCTTTGCTGCGACCCGAGACGTGAACAGTTGGATTACCCGAGAAACCAGACAGAGTCGCCGACGGAATCACCACGTAAGGATTAGTCGAATCGAATTGCACCGACAGGTTGTGGCTTGGAGGTGGCGACCAAATTGTGCGCTCGGCAACTCCCACGAAAAGCATGCCGAGCGACAGGAAGAAGAGTCCTATCGCTGCTAACAGTCGCATGTCATTCCATTCGGGATAAACTTGGGGTTGGGCAAAGTGCCTAGACAAGTCTATCGAAGGGCTAAAGTAACCACCTTGGCAGCGGACGAAGCGGAATTCCCGATTGTGATGCGCGGCTATGACCGCGACCTCATCGACGACGCTCTTCGTGACCTGCGCCGGCAGTTGCTTCAAGTGTCTGGGCAAAATCTGCAACTCGTTACCGAATTGCGTGAAGCAAATGAAAGAGCATCGCGAGCCGAAGCCGAGCTTGCCGAAAGTGCCGCTCCTTCGTACGCAAGTGTTGGAGCCAGAGCCGCCCTCATTTTGTCGACTGCCGAGAGCCAGGCGCTCGAAATCATCGCCGACGCACAACAAGAGCGTCAACGGATTTTAGATGAACTCGAAGGCGAAACCGAAGAGCTTCGTGGCGAAGCGAAGACTTACTACGACTCACTTGTCTCTGAGGCAAACCGTCGCGCCGAGAGAACCAACGCAACTGCCAAGGCAGACTACGACGAAATTTTGAATCAGGGTCGACGCGACTCAGCCAGAATGATCGAAGAAGCGATTCGCGAAGCCGGCGCAACACGTGGCGCGATTGCAACCGAAGTGGCCAGAATGCGCGCCACCGCTAAGCGTGAAATCGAGGCAGCACGCACAAAGTTTGAACGCGAACTCAGTGAGCGACGCCTGGTGGCGAAAAATGAGGCAAATCGCGAAATCGATTTCAATCGCGCCCTCGAACTGGTTACGGAACAGGCGAGAATCGACGTTGACCTAGAACTCACCGCACGCAGAGCAGAGGCAGAAGCCGAATATTTGGCCAAGCACCAAGAAGCCGTGGCAGCAACTCAAAAGTATCTAGACGAGGCAAACGCACTATTGGCTCAGGCTCGGTTGCGTGCCGACGCTGCTGCACTTGAGGCCGAGACGCTCGAGGCTGCAGCCAGATCAGTGAACAAGCGAACCAAGGATGAAGCACGCGCAAAGGCCGAGGCGATTTTGGTGGCGGCAGAAGCCGAGGCTAGAAGCATCCTCGCCGAAGCGCATTCAAAGGCGGTTGCCGAGGCTCAAAGCATGGCCAAGAAAATTGCCAAACTAAAAGTAGAGCGCGACGCAGTCGGCGTTTATCTGAAGAACCTTCGCGCCGTGGTCGACGTGGCCGAGCAAGGTCTGGAAGGTTAGGAGCTCCATGGAGAATCGCAACACCAAAATTTCAAACGGGTTTCAATTTGGACTACTAGCAGGACTTGGTGGCCTCACCGCCATCGCCCTAGCAAATGCTTTGGGAACCTTGGCGAGCATTGTCACCTATGTTGCGCTCGCGATCTTTATTGCTTTGGGACTCGAGCCAATCGTGTCTTTGATTCAGCGCAAGCTGAAAGTCAAACGAGCCATCTCGATTCTCATCGTCTTTGCCGTAATCGTAATTGTCCTTACGACTCTAATTTGGCAGCTTCTGCCAACGGCGCTGTCTCAGGCTTCTAACTTTGTGACCAGCGCCCCACACGCCCTCGACGCGATAAAGCAGCTCGATCTGGTCAAGAGTCTAGATTCACAGTTCAATGGGTCGGTGAGCGGTGCCTTAGATTCTGCGGCACAGTTCTTGGCGAACAGCAAAAACTGGCCAAGCATGCTTGGTGGAGTCGTTCAGGTTGGCCTGAGTGTTTTCAACGGCTTTTTTGGCGCAGTGATTGTTATTACCTTGAGCCTTTATTTCATGTCTGCCATGAGCAGCTTCAAGGGATACATCTATCGTCTGGTTCCATCGAGCAAGCGTTCAACCTTCGAAAGCCTTGCCGAGCAAATTTCTGAAAGTGTTGGTCGCTATGTGATGGGCCAGGTGTCAATCGCCCTGATAAACGCAACAGCAGGCTTGATCATGATGACCATCCTGGGAGTTCCGTTTTCTCTGGTGCTGGCCGGCATTACCTTTGGTTTGGCTTTGATTCCTCTGGTCGGGTCGCTTTCGGGTGCCATTATCGTCACACTTGTTGCCCTGGCTAGCAACCCATCTACAGCGATCATCGTCGCTATCTATTACGCGGTTTACATGCAGATCGAGGCATACCTAATTTCGCCACGAATCATGTCAAAGGCCGTGGCCGTGCCAAGCGCAGTTATTGTGGTTGCCGCACTTGCCGGTGGCGCTTTGCTGGGTGTTCTAGGCGCTCTGGTGGCAATTCCGGTTGCGGCGTCGATCATCTTGATCATTCGCCAAGTGTGGATTCCACGCCAGCAGAAACACTAGTTTTTATAGACATCAGGCAGAGGAAAACGCTCTGGTCTTATAGCTCGAACAATTTCATTCAAAACGGTCTTAGTTGCAGACTCGCCCACCCAGAGGTGCTTAGCGCCCTCAACAGCGATTAGTTCGATGTGCTCAATCGGTGCAAATCTTTTAGCAGCCTCGTCAGGTTGCAAGTAGTCGTCCAACTCAGGAATCAGAGCCACTACCTTCTTTTCAGAACCTGACCACACCGCCAGTTCTTCGGCTGAAGTTCGATGCAGCGGTGGTGACAGCAAAATCACTCCCTCGATGCCTTTATCGTGCCCATACTTCAGTGCAAGCTCGGTGCCGAAGGACCAACCAAGCAGCCAAATTTTGGGCAAACCTCTAGCAATCGCCCAATCTACGGCCGCTTGAACGTCGGCACTTTCGGTTATTCCCGCACCAAACTCACCTTCACTTTTGCCTCGAGGTGACTCTGTTCCACGAGTGTTAAATCTCATGACTGCAATGTCAGCTAACTCCGGAAGTCGATTCGCGGCTTTTCGCAAGATGTGCGAATCCATAAACCCGCCGTGAGTTGGCAGCGGATGAAGAGTGACGATCGTAGCGAACGCCGGTTTGTCAACCGGAAGCGCAAGCTCGCCAACCAGGGTGAGGCCATCTGAGGTTTTTAGTGTGAATTCTTCACGGATGCTTGGCAGCTCTACTCCCGAACGAATTTCGAGTTCAGTCACAGCAATGTGCCCTGAAATTTTTGCCAACAAACCGAGTGAAAGTGTCGTCGCCCGTCTGAACCGCGATCTTCGCTCCACGCAACCACGTGAGGCGTGCCGCGCTGAATCAAAATATGACAACCGGGGCAGGTCCAGGTCTTCGCTGGGTCATCGGATGCGCCCGAGTGGGTTTGCACCGTGTATTCGACTCCGCGCTTCATTTCGAGGCGTTTAGCGCCAAATAGAACCTGTTTTTGGCTGGTCTCTTCTGGTTGCTCGCGCTTGGGTGCCCGGCGAGGTCGGTTGGAACGGCCCATCGTTAGTACCAGTTGAATTTGTTTGAGTGCGCAAGCGCACCACAGGCAGAACCGTAGCGTGCCGTTATGTACTTTACGCCCCAACGAATCTGTGTCTCGGGGTTTGTGAGCCAGTCTTCGCCTTCGGAGTTCATCTTGGCGCCAGGGAGCGCCTGAGCGATTCCATAGGCACCAGAGCGCTTGTTGGTTGCATTTACTCGCCAGTTAGATTCGCGCTCCCAGAGCTTAACTAGGCACGAGTACTGGTCGATACCCCAGCCCATTCCGGTGACGAGACTGTAGGCAACAGCCTTGCTGGTTCCAGCAGAAGGAATGTCGGCAACTTCGACGAAAAGTGAAGCTGCATCTTTGCCGGTAACAATGCTGAAACCACCTCGAGCATATGAAATCACCTGAGTCGACTGCCAGCCATAAACCTGATCGGCCGAATCTGCCTCATTCTGATAAAAACTCAAAGTCTCAGCACTCGCCATGCTTCCTGAATAAGGATCAACAATGGTGACCGCAGTGAAACCAGCCACCATCATGAAACCTGTCAAGGATTTGCGCAGCGAAGAGTTCAGGAATTTTTGAACGGGTGCCCATTTGAATGGTGCAGCTAGAACGTTGGCTATCGATTCAGAAATACGAGATGAAAGTGAAGGCTTGTAGATAGCGTGTCGGCCCATTGTTCACCTCTCAAATTTCGTCTCAAAAGACCAAGTTTAGCCGAGTGAGCTCATAAAGGCTAGATGTAGTGGCTATCCTCTTGGAGCTTTGAAACCTGGGCATCGGGCCAAAATGCCAGCCATCGCTTGCTTTTCAGCGCTGGTAACCCAAACCGAGTACTTTGCTTTTACGGCGATTTGTCTCGCCACATAGGCACACCTAAATGACTTATTTGGCGGCAACCAGCTTGCTGCGTCACTATCTGACTTTGCCCCATTGGTTGGCCCATCAACGGCTAACAGGTTTAGAGGGTCGTTATAAAAGTTGTACCTCTTGCTCGATGACCACTGTTGAGCACCTTTTTGCCAGGCATCACTAACGGGAACTACATGGTCTATTTGCACTGCCAGTGACGTGCGCACTCCCCTCACAAAATGGATTATTCGGGCAGTGTAAGGATCATGAAGAACACCGGTTTCGACAATGCAAGTCTGCCCACTTCGCCAAGTTAGGTTCGTCAAATCTCTAGACAAAATGAAGTTTCTCGTGTCGCAAGAACCGATACTGCCCCAGCCATCTGAGAACAAAGACCTCGAATATCCGGTCTTAGGTGCGCGCCCTTTAACCCGGAGCTTTGCAAGCAAGGAGCTGGCTGCTACTTGCGCAGATGTGTGAATGCGAAGTTCGTGAGCATTTGCCGCAGCCGAAATGGGCGCGACGGTTGCTACTACAACGGCCGAAGCTGCGAGAAGGCTAGCTAACCTTTTCGACCTGAAGAAGTTCAATGACTCTGTCGATGAACGCATCAACTTGGTTTTCTGCATAGCCGCCCCGCTTCGGTGTGAAGATTACCTTGCGCACATCATCGAGTGAAAGCGCAGTTCTGGTGTCAATGTGGCTGCTCACTCGAGCCAAGAATGTGTCAACTTCTTTGCGACTGTAACCCCGCAAAATTGGCCCAGTGGATTTGAACCGTTTCGAGCGCGGACGTTCAAGACGACCAACTAAAAGAACTCGCAGCTCATTGGCTCGCTCACTAAGTGTCTCTTGACCGCGTTCACTGACCAGTTTGGCAAGTGCCCGAGCCGAAAATGAATCCTCAAGTCGGTCCATTGCAACATCTACTGCAGTAACCGAGTAGCCACCTTTGACCAGAGCAAATTCGCGCTCACGGATTTGCAGGCGAACGCCATCTTCGTTGTTGTTGAAGGCGGTTCTAGCTTCGGCAATGAATGCGTCAACCTCGGCAGGCGCGTAACCGAGTTTTCGGGGTTTAGCGTGGGGAAAAGGAAAGCTCACGGTTCTATTGTCGCAAACAGTTGGCGGGTCTTGTTACGTGGTCGCAAAGAAGATCGTGGCGATGATGTAAACGACCAGCGCCGAAGGCAACATCGAGTCAAGGCGATCCATGACTCCACCGTGCCCCGGAAGCCACGAAGACATGTCTTTTACGCCCAAATCACGTTTGATTAGCGACTCGGCAAGGTCTCCGAACACTGCTGTAACGATTACGCAAGCGGCTGTGATTACGCCCCACCACCAAGCCTGGTGAACTACGAAAACCATCAAAATAACCGAAGATGCCACGCCGGCGACAATGCTCGCGATAAGCCCTTCGAGAGTCTTTTTAGGGCTTACACCTGGAGCGATTTTGTGCTTGCCCAACTTGCGTCCAACCAGATAACCGAAAGTGTCAATCATCGCTGTGGGAACAACAAACTGAATGACCCAGGCGGCGCCATCGGGTTCGCGTCGCAACAGCAGAATTGCGAAGGAGCACATGAGCGGAACATAAATGACCACAAATGCCGCAGCACTGAAATCGCGCAGACTCTTTTTGAAAGATTGTGTTACCGACTCACGACGCTCCCATAACAGGTGGGTTGCTCGCCAAATGGTGAGTGCGATAATCATTGCTGCGGTTACAGCCCACTGCCACTTAGCGCCACCATAAAAGGTGGCAGGCATGATTAAAAGCGAGCCGACGGCAACTGGAACGCGAGGAACGTACCAACCGGCCTGGCGAAGAGCTGTGGAAAGTTCCCACGAACCGGCCGATGCCGAAACTGCCATTAAGACAAGGAAAAGCTCTTTGTGCCAAAGGATTGAAGCCAAAAAGGCTACGCCAAATAGCAGGCCGTAACCCACTGATTTGGCGAAGTTGCGCTCCCCCGCCGCTGAAGCAACCTTTGCCATTAGACCTCTAGAAGCTCAGCTTCTTTGTGCTTTAGCGCGGTGTCGATTGCGTCAACGTGCTGCTTAGTTAGGTTGTCGAGTTCCTTTTCGGCGCGACTGATGTCATCTTCGCCGGCCAAGCCATCCTTCTTGAGCGCGGCCAGGTCATCGTTGCCTTTGCGACGCACGTTTCGAACGACTACGCGGTGATCTTCGGCCTTGTTTTTCGCAAGTTTTACGTATTCTTTGCGACGGTCCTCGGTTAGGTCCGGAAGTGTCACTCGAATAATGTTTCCGTCATTGTTTGGGGTCGCACCGAGGTTCGGCATGTCGCGGATCGCCTTTTCGATGGTCAGCAGAGCGCTCTTGTCATACGGGGTGATGGCAAGGCTTCGAGCCTCAAGGACCTGGATGCTGGCAAGGTTGCCAAGAGGTGTTCCGGTGCCATAGTAGTCAACGATGATCTTCTGAAAGAGAGCAGGGTTCGCACGACCGGTGCGAATGGTTGAGAAGTCTTCTTTGGCTGCTTCGACAGCCTTTTCCATCTTCTCGGTGGTCTGCTTGAGGATTTCTGCAATCACTTTTGGTTCTCCTGTTTTGTTCTAAGCGCTTACGTAAGTACCGATTTTTTTGCCTTTGATGGCATCGGTGATGTTGCCTTTGCCTTGCATGCCGAAGACTCGCATAGGCATTTCGTTGTCCATGCACAGGCTAAATGCGGTTGCGTCTACAACCTTTAGTCCGCGAACCAAAGCTTCTTGGTATGTGATTTCTTCGAGGCGCTTTGCGCTCGGGTCTTTCTTAGGGTCGGCTGAATAGACACCGTCTACGCCGTTCTTTGCAACGAGAACCTCATCCGCGTGAATTTCAAGTGCACGTTGCGCGGCAACCGTGTCGGTAGAGAAGTAAGGCAACCCTGCACCTGCACCAAAGATTACGATGCGTCCCTTTTCAAGGTGGCGGATTGCTCTTAGTGGCACATAAGGTTCGGTAACCTGCGACATCGTGATGGCCGACTGAACACGCACGTCGGCGCCGGCCTGCTCGAGGAAGTCCTGAAGAGCCAAGGCGTTCATAACGGTTCCGAGCATACCCATGTAGTCGGCGCGAGAGCGGTCCATGCCGCTTTGGGAAAGTTCGGCACCCCTAAAGAAGTTTCCGCCTCCGACAACGATGGCAATCTCAGTACTTTTAGCGGCATCTGCAATTTCGGCAGCGATTTCGCTAACCACAGCTGGGTTAATGCCCAGGCTGCCGGCGCCAAACGCCTCACCAGAGAGTTTCAAAATAACTCGACGCTTGTGTGGCATGGCATCCTCCCTAACGGTTCTTTCTCAATCCTAGACTGGGCAAGAAGAAAGGCTCGGTCAATGACCGAGCCTCTCGACTACTTTTTGTGCTTAGGCACCGACGCGGAAGCGAACGAAGGCCGAAACCTTAACGCCTGCCTCGTCTAGAACCTTGCCAACACTCTTCTTGTTGTCCTTAGCGAAGTCCTGCTCAAGAAGCACGTTTTCCTTGAAGAAGCCATTTACACGGCCTTCAACGATCTTGGCGAGGGCAGCCTCTGGCTTGCCTTCGTTGCGTGCGGTCTCTTCTGCAATACGTCGCTCGGTCTCAACGGTCTCGGCTGCGATGTCTTCGCGGCTTAGAACGCTTGGTGAGAATGCGGCGATGTGAACTGCAACATCGTGAGCCGTTTCTGCGTCGCTGCCCGAGTAAGCAACCAAAACGCCAACCTGTGGCGGAAGGTCCTTGCTGGTGCGGTGCAGGTAAGCGTCGATGGCGGCATCCTTGATGGCTGCTACGCGGCGAAGCTCAACCTTTTCACCCATGATGGCAGCCTCGTCGTTGATTGCCTCTTCGACAGTCTTGCCACCTAGGTTTGCAGCCAGAGCGGCAGCAAGGTCGGTTGCACCGGCCGCTGCGATTGCGTCTGCAACCGAGTCAGCCAGGGCAATGAACTTGTCAGCTTTAGCAACAAAGTCGGTCTCGCATGCGAGCTCGATCAGGTAACCGGTTCCACCTGAAACGCGGGCAACAACCAAACCATTGCTGGTGGTGCGGCCTTCACGCTTGGTGACTCCCTTGAGTCCCTTGAGGCGAAGAACTTCCATCGCCTTTTCTACGTTGCCATCGGCTTCGTCTAGGGCGCTCTTGCAGTCCATCATGCCAGCGCCTGAACGCTCGCGAAGTGCCTTTACGTCAGCTGCGGTGTAGTTAGCCATTACTTTGCTTCCTCTTCGGCTGCAACTGGGGCCTCGACTGCGGCCTCTTCGGCTGCAGCTGGTGCCTCAACGGCAGGGGTCTCTGCGACAGCGGCAGGTGCTGACTGCTCGAGCAGTTCGCGCTCCCACTCAGCGAGTGGTTCTGCAGCTGCGTCGGTCTTGGTGTGGCGAGCAATGGTTCCCTCGGCAACGGCGTCAGCGATTACGCGGGTGAGCAGAGCCACCGAGCGGATTGCGTCGTCGTTTCCTGGAATACCAATGGTTACCTCGTCTGGGTCACAGTTGGTGTCAAGGATTGCGATCACTGGAATGCCAAGCTTCTTGGCTTCGGTGATTGCAAGGTGCTCCTTGTTGGTGTCAACAACCCACATAGCGCTAGGAGTCTTGGTTACGGTGCGGATACCACCGAGAGACTTCTCTAGCTTGTCTTTTTCGCGGCGAAGGATCAAAAGTTCCTTCTTGGTCAGTCCACTCTTGGCTGGGTCGTCGAAGTCCATGACTTCGAGTTCCTTTAGACGTGCAAGACGCTTCTGGACGGTCTGGAAGTTGGTCAGCAGACCGCCAAGCCAGCGCTGGTTGATGTAAGGCATGCCAACGCGCTGAGCCTGCTCTGAGATTGCCTCTTGAGCCTGCTTCTTGGTGCCGACGAAAAGAATGGTGCCACCGTTTGCAACGGTGTCCTTCACGAACTCGTATGCCTTGTCGATGTGGGTCAGTGACTTCTGAAGGTCAATGATGTAGATTCCTGAGCGGTCGGTCAGGATGAATCGCTTCATCTTTGGGTTCCAACGACGGGTCTGGTGCCCGAAGTGCACGCCGCTGTCAAGCATCTCGCGTACTGTTACTACTGCCATGGCAGTATCTCCTTTTGGGCGCACGGATGCGCCGATCAGTTTTCTGTTTCAAGCGGTTGCTTGATACACCTGGTGTCGGATTCAAACCGCCGGATTGCTCCGGACCGATTGGTCAGATATCTGGTTCGACACGCGAAGTCGGCGCGCTTCAAGAAGGTCTTTTTTGGGGACTTTCACGGTGCACACCGCTTCTAAAAGCATAACAGCGAAATGAGCGAGTTTTCCACTGTTTTATTGGGCACTCCCCCATAACGCCAGAAACCTAGGATGCTTTCAGCATGCCCAAGCTTCGTGATCCCAAAGTTTTGTTAGGGCCGCTTATAGCGGTGCTGTTCTTGTCGGCTTTTGCCTTGCATCCCAGTTCGGCGAGCGCCGCGATGCCTTCGAACCTTGGTTTTAGGATCGTTTCGACTCCCTTGGCTTCGAATAAACCGCATGTCATTGCACCTAACTGGGTTTTACCCACAAAGCCAACCTTCAATGTGGCAAATGATTTTTTAAGACCAACTAGCGATTGGGGTTCTGGTCATAGAGGCGTAGATTTCGAAGTTGGACAGAAATCGGTAGTTTTCAATCCTCACCAGGGGGTCATCTCGCTAGCAGGGTTGGTTTTTGCCGTCCCGACTGTTGTCGTTCAACATTCCGACGCAACAAGTTCTGTTTTTCAGCCAGTTTGTCTAGATTCAGGCCTTGCGGTTGGCAGCGGTTTGTCTGCCGGACAAGCTTTGGGAAGTTATTGTGTCGGTTCAAAAACCAAGCTCCATTGTGGTGCTTTGCCTTGCGTTCATTGGGCTTTCAGGCTGGCCAAAGGAGTTTATGTGAACCCGCTTCGAATGGTTGGTCTTCTGCTTCCAAGCCGTTTGAGACCGTTATCGCGAGTTAGCGAACTCAGTCAAAGTCTGCACAATTAGGCGCGAGGATGCGCAGTCGCGTAACCCTGCTTGAGTCGTTCGATACTCACGTGTGTGTAAATCTGAGTCGTGCCTAAGCTTGCGTGACCAAGTAACTCTTGAACTGCCCTTAGGTCAGCTCCCCCATCCAATAGATGAGTGGCAGCGCTGTGGCGAAGGGAGTGAGGTCCGGCTGCACCTGTTGGAGTCGCGGAGAGCACCCCAGCCACGAGTGCATAGATCTGTCTAACTCCCACTCGACCTCCTTTGAAGTTGAGCAAAAGCGCTTCTCTACTGTTTTCTGTTTGCAACTTTGGCCTGCCTACTCGAACCCAAAGATCCAAGGACTCTCGTGCCGGCTGTCCGAATGGAACCATCCGCTGTTTGTTGCCTTTTCCTGTGACACGAAGAAGATTTCTGCTGAAGTCGATGTCCGGCAGGTTTAGACCGGCAATCTCGCTCACACGTGCACCCGTGGCGTAGAGCAACTCAACAACCAAACGGTCCCGTATTCCGGCCGGGTTATCTTCGGTTGCTAAGGAATCTAAAGTTTCAAAAACTTGGGCAAGGCTTTCGCGCGATACCACTTTTGGTAGGGAACGAGTTGCCTTGGGTGTTCTCAACCTCAAGCCTGGGTCGGTTTCGAGCACACTCGTTCGATGCAGCCATGCGGTAAACGACCTTATGGCAGCGCTCTTTCGAGCCATGGTGGCCTTAGTCAGCCCTCGTTCATTGAGTTCGAAGAGCCAATCGCGAAGTAGTTCTAGTGAAATCTCTGAAAGTGTTTCGATTTTGGATCTATCGAGAAACTTTTCAAAGTCTTGGATGTCTGCGAGATAAGCCTTTACAGTGTTCGCCGAGTAGCCGCGACCGTCTTGAAGTTGGTCAGCGAATTCGAGAATCTTGTGTTTTGTCTCCACATCTCAGAGATTAGAGCCTCTTCGCCTCCATCCTCGCAAAGACGACACTGCGAGCGCGTCAATCTTTAGTGACGTCAGAGCCATTGTTGCCTCTCTGTGTGTTAGCCCCGCTGTCGATGCAACCTTTTCGAGCGTTTGCCAGCCTTCGGTTAGTGCGTCTAATGCCCGTTTTTCGAGTGCGCCGGTGGTGCTTGCTTCTGTTACGAAGAGCGCGGTGTTTTCGCCGACTATCTCTCTGATTTCATCGCTGCTGCCAACCAGCTGAGCGATGCCATCCCTGATCAATCGGTGACACCCTGCAGATGATGGGCTTGTAACTAAACCGGGCACTGCGCCGACCTCGCGACCTAGCGCCGTTGCATGGTTGGCCGTGTTGATTGAGCCGGAACGCCATCCGGCTTCGACGACGACGGTGGCTTGACCGAGTGCAGCAATCAGTCTGTTGCGCTGCAGAAATCGCCATTTTGTGGGGCTGCTTCCGGGTGGCATTTCACCTATCAAAGCCCACTTGTCGGCGATTTCTAGAAGCAAACGCTCGTTGCCAGATGGGTAAAGCCGGTCTAGACCTCCTGCCATGACAGCTATGGTGGGGTTATCGAGTGACAGGGATGCTTGGTGCGCAATCGCATCGATTCCGTAGGCACCACCGGAGACGATGGCATAGCCGAAGTCTGCAAGTCCGCTGACTATCTCATTCGTTACTTCTTTGCCATAAGCCGAAGCCGTTCTCGAACCTACGAGAGCAATAGATCGGCTCAATGTATTCAGCGAACCAGCATCTCCGCATACCCACAGTGCCGCCGGGGCACCCCAACCTAAATCATTGAGTGAGTGTGGCCAATTTTCACTAGTTGGACCAATTAATTGAAACCTGCCCGTTTCCACCATTTCGACAGCCTTCAAGGTGTCGCTGGTCTTGAGCCTAGGCAACCATCTCTCAATGGCGTCACTAGCAGTTTTCTGCGGGTCACCGAAACGTTGAACCGCCAAGTCGATAACTTCGGCTTCGGTGAGTGCATGAATTAAATACCTTGGGTCACCTGACTTGACAAGCTGGATGGCCGAAATCCCGCCGACCGCTTGCCTTAGCATGCCGGCGAACTCGTCACCTGGTTCGCAGCAAATAGACCATTCGACGAGAGAGAGCATTTCGTCACGCTGCACGGCTATCCCCTTCACTGTGTCCTCTAAGCGACAGCGCCAACAGCACATCTTCGGTTTGCACGCGGGCTCGGCCAGCCAAATCGGCTGAAGTCCAAGCAAGTCGCAGGCAACGGTCATACCCGCGCATACTCAGTTGCCCTCTAGTGAGGGCGGCATCAAGGCGTTCGGTCGCTTTGGAATCGGGTCTTAGATGTTTTCGCAAATAGGCTCCGCTGATCTCGGCGTTGGCTCGCCATGGGGTATCAATCAGACGTTCCCTGGCGGCACTTCGAGCCGCTTCAACTCGCAAACTAAGCTCCGCAGAAGTTGGCCCAGGCTTTAGCCTGGAAGTTGCGATTGCGGCAGGACTAGCCGCTCTAACTTCAAGGCGCAGGTCTATTCGATCTAGCAAAGGGCCCGAGAGCTTATTTAGATAGCGCATTCTTTGCGCCTGGGTGCAAGTGCACCTAGACGCTTTTGACGTGTAGTTTCCGCATGGGCATGGGTTGGCTGCCAAGGCCAGTTGAAACCTCGCAGGAAACCATGCCGCGCCTGCGGCACGATTGATGACTACCTTTCCAGACTCAAGAGGCTGCCTGAGAGCCTCTAGGGTTTGTGTTGAAAATTCTGGAGCTTCATCGAGAAAAAGTACGCCATTGTGCGCCAGTGAAATCAGACCTGGCTTAGGTATGCCAGAACCTCCACCAACCATGGCGGCCATTGACGAACTATGGTGCGGTGCCTGAAAGGGCGCCAGGCGGTCTAAGGATGCCAATCCATCCGGCTTGGCAATCGAACGCACGGCAGCCGACTCCAGCGCTTCGTCGAGGGTCAGCTGAGGCAGAATCGTGGGCAACCGCTCAGCCAACATAGTCTTGCCTGCGCCGGGTGGCCCAACCATCAAAAGATGGTGTCTTCCGGCAGCTGCCAAAACCAAGGATTCAACTAACTCTGACTGACCGAATACTTCGGACATGCAAAGCGCGCCAACCTCATGGGGAACACTCTGTGTCATTGATTGCGTCTGACGCACAGGAACGGCAATGTCTGCGCCGTGAAGTCTTGCTACCTCGGCGAGATTGGCCACGGCAATCACTTCTAGACCCTCGACGAGCTGTGCCTCAAATTCATTTTGAAGCGGCACAATAGCCCGCTTGAACCCAGATCGCTTAGCCGCAAGCAACATGGGCAATACTCCAGAAATGGGTCGCACCGAACCATCAAGGCCAAGTTCACCGAAATGAACAAACCTTGAAACAGATTGAGCATTCACTAACCCGCCAGCTGCCAAAACTGAGATAGCTATTGCCAGATCGAAACCTGAACCATGCTTTGGAACAGAAGCCGGAGAGAGATTTACCGTGATCTTTCGCCCAGGAAGGTTGAGCCCAGAGTTTGTGCAAGCCGCTCTAACTCTTGAGGTGGCTTCACTTAGTGATGCGTCAGGCAATCCAACCAAAACGAAACTTGGCAAGTTCGAGGATATATCCGCCTCGATTTCAATCAACTTGCCGCCAAGTCCAAAAAGTGAGACCGAAAAGGACTTTGCCAGAGACATCAGAACACCTGTTTCAGGTGCTCAAAACTGACCGATCCGGCATTGACAAATACCGAAACGACATCGAGGCGAAGCTTGTTGCTTGCCACTTGTCTGGAAACGCACCACTGACCAATCGCCTTTCTGAGTTTTTGCAACTTGAACTCGTCAACAGCTTCGAGGCCCGAAAGGCTAGATGCACCGCTGCGTGTTTTCACCTCTACAAAGACCCAAGAGTCTTGGTCTCGTGCAATCAAATCGATTTCACCTGCTCGGCAGTGCCAATTTCGCTCGATGATTTCATAACCTTGGCGCTTCAGATAATCGGCCGCGACGGATTCGCCATATTTGCCCAAAATGTGTCTTCGGTTGTCTGCCATTGCAACAGAATGGCAAGAAAATGCCGGCTAAAACGGCAGCGAAGAAATGTTGTGGATAACCTCTAGTTGCCAGGCGTGAAGGTCTTCGGCAGCTCAAACGCCTTGCCCGAGAGCTCTTCAATGTTGACATCTTTGAATGACAGCACGCGAACCGATTTAACAAAACGATCGGTGCGATAGATGTCCCAAACCCAAACGTCGCGCATGTCGACTTCGAAATAGAAATCTGTGTTGGTTTCCACCCGCTTGACGTCTACCTCGTTGGCCAAATAAAAACGTCGCTCTGTCTCGATGACGAATTTAAACGTGCCAACTATGTCGCGGTACTCCTTATAAAGCACCACTTCGGCATCGCGTTCGTAGTCTTCGAATTCGTTCTCGTCCATTGGTTTCAGTCTAAACCGTTAGCCTTCATCCGAGGTCTCGAGTCCAGGCAGGACGCCATCCGAGAGAATTTTGGTGAGCCAAGTCTTGCGGTGAACCTCGCTAGGACCAAACTTCTTCAAAGCCTCGATGTGAGAGCTTGATGCATAACCTTTGTGCCCTTCAAGGCCAAATGCCTGGTGCTGCGAAGCAAGTGAAATCATCAAATTATCCCGATCGACCTTGGCTACCACCGATGCCGCCGCGACAATCGCACAGTCACGGTCGGCCTTTGTCCTCACAACAACCTTTAGCCCGCCAGCGTGCTCCTGAAGCCAGTTGTGACTGCCGTCGAGAAGCACCGTTGCACCATCTTGCGCGATGGCACTTCGAAGACCTTCGGTTTCAAGCAGGGTATTTAGAGCACGGCTCGCAGCCAAAGCTAACGCGGCGACGATGCCTTTAGTATCGATCTCTTCAGGAGAGGCGAAACCAACTGCTGAACCGGTCAGCCAAGCGCCGATTGGCTCAATCAGTGTGACCCTCTGCTTTTCGCTGAGCAACTTGGAGTCACGAAGTGCGGTTGGAAAGGCATCAAGGTTGGTGGTTTGCGCATCGATTAAGGCGACTCCAACTGCAACTGGCCCCGCGATGGCTCCACGGCCAACCTCATCGACGCCGATAACGAATCTTGAACCGGCTGCGATGAGCTCTCGCTCAAAATCAGTTGTGGGGGACGCTTTTGAAGACATTTGGATAATCGTCAAGCCACTTCCAGCGGCTAAAAGGCCACGAAAGAACAAACGCGCGCCCTACTACAGCCGATTTTGGAACAAAACCCTTGCCAGGAAGATCGCCATGAAAACGAGAGTCTTCACTGTTGCTGCGGTTGTCGCCCATCACCCAGTAAGAGTCTTTGGGAACAGTCACGTCAAAAGTCTTCAAGCTCGGTTTCATGCCCGAATCTAAATAGGTTTCGTTAATGGCCGAACCATTTATGGTGATCTGACCGTCCACGTTGCAACAAACAACATGGTCACCGCCAACGCCAATAACTCGCTTAACGAGATGCTGGGATGAATCTGGAGCCGAGAGTCCGACTACTGAGGTAATCCAGCTGCCCAAGGCCACCAAACCGTTTGTCTCTGGCGTGACAGGCTGCTGATAGAGCCAGCCGCCCGGGTCTTTGAATACCACTACATCGCCGCGCTGAAGCGGAACCACATTCGGAACGAGTTCGTTCACAATGATGCGGTCATTGATCTGGAGAGTGCTCTCCATCGAACCCGAGGGAATGTAGAACGAACGCAGAAGGAAAGTCTTTATGACAAGAGAAAGGACTAATGCCGATGCAACAATCACAACTAGGTCGACAAAAAATGCCCCAGTCGGAGTTGATTTAATTCGACGAAGAGTCTTGGCAACCAGAGAATTGCTCTCGGGCTTATCCTTTTTCGAACGCTTTGAACCTTTAAGTTCAGCATTTTCAGTCATAAAACGAGCCTAACGGCGAAGACTGAGAAAAGGCTTAGACGTTGTCGCGCTTCTCGCGGATCTTGGCCTTCTTACCGCGCAGGTCGCGAAGGTAGTAAAGCTTGGCACGACGAACGTCACCCTTGGTGACTAGTTCAATCTTGTCAATGACCGGTGAGTGCACTGGGAAGGTACGCTCTACGCCTACCTGGAAAGAAATCTTGCGAACGGTGAAGGTCTCGCGAACGCCATTTCCTGAGCGACGGATTACGACGCCTTGGAAGATCTGAACACGTGAGCGGTTACCTTCGATGATGTTTACGTGAACCTTGACATTGTCACCAACGCGAAAAGCTGGGATGTCTGACTTGAGGCTCTTGGCATCAACTGAATCGAGGATGTGCATTTTGTATCACTCTCTGTTTCTGCACGCAGGTCAAAAACAACTGTTTGTTCGTCTTGATTTCTCGGGGGCTCCCCTGCGGCAGAGCACTCTTGTTCCGAGCAACTTCTCTATTCTGCCAGACGACTAGTCTTCGAGCAAGTCTGGTCGCACTTCTTTGGTGCGTTCCAACTGCTGATCTTTGCGCCATTTGGCAATCGCAGCGTGGTTTCCGCTCAATAAAACGTCGGGAACATCTAGTCCGCGCCAAGATGCCGGCTTGGTATACGAGGGGTATTCCAAGAGTCCGTCAGAGTGACTTTCTTCAACAAGACTCTCGGCGTTGCCAATCACGCCGGGGATCAAGCGGGCGATTGCCTCGATCATGGCGATTGCGGCCACCTCACCGCCATTCAAAACGTAGTCACCGAGGCTAATCATTCGAACTTGAGCTTTGGTCTTGGCATGCTCGACCACTCGCTGGTCAATGCCCTCGTATCGTCCGCAAGCGAAGACGATGTGCTTGGCACTAGCCAGTTCTTGCGCTGTTGCCTGTTTGAAAAGTTCGCCGGCAGGAGACGTGAAGATGACGATCGTTTCGCCGGAGGCATCCAAGATGTCATCAAAGGCTTCGCCCCAAGGCTCAGGCTTCATAAGCATTCCTGCGCCGCCACCATAAGGACTGTCATCGACGGTCTTGTGCTTGTCGTGGGTGAAGTTTCTCAGGTCATGCACACGAACGTCTAGCAGGTTCTTTTCGCGAGCTTTGCCCAAGAGCGACAGCTCGAGTGCGTTGAAATAGTCAGGAAAAATCGTAACCGCGTCAATACGCATGATTAGGGTTCTGGAATCTCTTCGACCAGCGCTTCTGGCGCGGTGTCAGCCTCAATCTCTTCAAAAAGGCCTAGCGGAGGATTGACGGTAACTGTTCCGGCTTCGATATCGACGGCTGTGACAATGGCCTTGACGAAAGGAACCAGAGTCTCGCCTGATGCAGTCTTGACGGCGAGCAGATCTTGGGCCGGCATGTGGTCGACTCGAGCGACGGTGCCGATCTCTTGTCCATCGCGAAGTACTTTTAGACCAACCAATTGGTGGTCATACCAGGCGTCATCTTCGGTTGGAAGCACTTCGGCATCGGCGTCGATCAGCAAAATGGCTCTAATCAGAGCCTCAGATGCGTCGCGATCTTCTATGCCCTCAAGAAAGATGACCGGGGATTGGTTATACCAACGCAACTCTTTGACGGTTACGGTCTTGCCATACCAAGGCGAAGTTTCAGGAACTTGAAGTTTGAGAACCGCGCCCGGAACGAAACGTTCGTTAGGGCTGTCGGTATAGAGCTCGAGTTTGATTGCACCCTTAAGGCCGTGGGCCTTGAGCAGACGGCCCACGCGGAGCTCGGTCTGCTTAGAAATCGGACTCGACCAGCTCTACTCGCACCTTCTTGCCATCGGCAAGAGCGTTAACCAAGGTGCGCAGGGCTTTAGCGGTGCGGCCGTTGCGCCCGATCACACGACCCAGGTCATCTGGGTGAACGTGAACCTCAAGCAGATCTCCGCGTGAAGTTGATCGTTCCGTCACTGAAGCGTCGTCCGGGTGGTCGACGATTCCTTTGACTAGGTGTTCGAGCGCAGCGGCTAGCACGACTACTAAGCCTCTTCTGCTGGGGCTTCTGCCTCGGCGGCAGGAGCTTCTTCAGCTGGGGTTTCTTCAGCGACGGCTTCGGCTGCAGGAGCCTCTTCTGCTGCTGCTTCTTCGGCTACAACTTCTTCAACGACGGCTTCAGCTGCAACTTCGGCAACTGCCTCGGCAGCTACTTCTTCTGCTACTGCTTCGACAACTGCTTCTTCAACAGCGGCCTCAACGGCTGCTTCTTCAGCTGGAGTCTCTTCGACCTTTGCCTTCTTGGCAGCAAGCTCTTCCTTAGGAAGAAGGACAGCCTTCTTCTTGGTATCAACGATGAACTCTGGCTTGGCTTCTTTGACCTGAACCTTGTTCACGGCCTTTTCACCCTTTGAAGCCTGGAAGTCTCCGGTGAGCTTCAACAGGGCTTCAACCTGCTCGGTTGGCTGTGCGCCAACGCTTAGCCAATACTGAGCGCGCTCAGAGTCGACCTCAATAAGTGATGGGTTCTCGGTCGGCACATAGCGACCAATTTCTTCGATAACGCGACCGTCACGCTTGGTGCGTGAATCGGCAACGACAATACGGTAGTGAGGCGCACGCTTTTTGCCGAGACGCTTCAGACGGATCTTTACAGCCACAATTTTCCTTTTGGTTTTGTATTGGGCGAGTTCTACCGTGAGCGTGGGGGCACACTCGGTAGAGAAGCTCTATGGGTTACCTTTGGTTTCTGGTTAGAGGGTCAGAAACTTAGGCAACCGCTCTATTCTGCCAGATAAAGCGCCTTGGTGGCAACCAAAGCGGCAATGTTGCCTAAAGTCCGAAGGCAGAACCCGAACCAGACGACTCCGATGGCTTTTCGCCCAGAGCCCGGGCCGCCTCTTCAGCCGCACGCTTTGCTGGGTTTCCTGACTTCGAGCTCTTTTTGCCTTTGTCTTTCTTCTTAGCCTTGCCACCGATGAATCCGCCACCCATTCCAGGCATACCGGGCATACCGGGCATTTGAGGCATGGCTCCCTTGGCGACGGTCTTCATCATCTTTGAGGCTTGTTCGAACCGGTTCACCAAAGAGTTGACATCGGTAACCGTCATTCCCGATCCGCGAGCGATGCGCAGACGACGTGAACCGTTCAATACCTTTGGCTGTTGACGTTCGAGCGGAGTCATTGAACGAATGATCGCCTCGGTGCGATCGATTTCGCGTTCATCAAAGTTTTCGAGTTGTTCGCGCATCTGTCCAGCGCCAGGCATCATGGCCAGCATGCTCTTTAGGCTGCCCATCTTGCGGAGTTGTTGCATTTGGTCGAGAAAGTCCTCGAGCGTGAAAGTCTCCGATTGAAGTTTTTCAGCGAGCTTTCTTGACTCTTCTTCGTCGAACGTAGCCTGTGTCTTTTCGATGAGCGAGAGCACGTCGCCCATGTCGAGAATTCGGCTGGCCATGCGGTCTGGATAGAACGGCTCAAAGGCGTCCATCGCCTCGCCATTAGACACAAAGATGATTGGCTTGCCCGTGACTGACGAAACCGAAAGCGCAGCACCACCTCGGGCATCCCCATCGAGCTTGGTTAGTACGACACCGGTGATTCCGACGCCATCCTCGAAGGCCTTGGCGACGTTGACCGCATCTTGACCGATCATCGAGTCGATTACGAAAAGGACTTCGTCTGGGTTCACGGCCTTGCGAATGTCGCGCGCCTGCTGCATCAATTCTTCGTCGATACCTAGTCGACCGGCGGTGTCAACGATGACCACGCTGTACTGCTTCTTGGTGGCGTGTTTGATCGAGTCTTTGGCAACGTTTACGGGATTGCCCTTGCCATTACCCGGCTCTGGAGCGAAAACATCAACGCCAACGCGCTCACCGACCACCTGAAGCTGGTTTACGGCATTGGGGCGCTGAAGGTCGGCGGCGACCAGGATTGGTGTCTGGCCTTGGTCTTTGAGCCACTTGGCAAGTTTTCCGGCGAGCGTGGTCTTTCCGGAACCTTGAAGGCCGGCAAGCATGATCACCGTTGGCGGGTTCTTGGCAAACGAAAGCTTGCGCTGGTCGCCACCCAAAATCTTTACGAGCTCTTCGTTAACAATCTGAACGACTTGCTGAGCTGGGTTTAGAGCTTTGCTGACCTCATCACCGAGCGCCCGTTCACGAACTGCAGCAACAAAGTCTTTAACTACCTCGAGAGCGACATCGGCCTCAAGCAATGCTCGGCGAATTTCGCGAAGGGTTGCGTCAATGTCAGCAGGGGTTAGTTTTCCCTTGCTGCGAAGATTCTTGAACGTTTCGACTAAACGGTCAGAAAGATTACCGAACACAAAACTCCTTGGTTTTCGTCTTCAAGACTATCTAACTGCTTGGAAACTGGAGGCTTGCCCCAGTTATTCGACCAAGCCTTTAGCAAACTCAGCTGCATCGAAGAACGCAAAGTCTGCGATTCCCTCGCCAACTCCGACGAGCTTGACAGGGATTCCCAACTCGGTCTGTATCGAGTACACGATTCCACCCTTTGCGGTGCCATCAAGTTTGGTTAGTGCCACGCCCGTCACCTTGGCCACTTCGGCAAATGCCTTGGCTTGAGCCATGCCGTTTTGACCGGTTGTAGCATCAATCACCAAAAGAACTTCGGCGATCTCGGCGTTTTTTTCGATGACGCGACGAATCTTTTCGAGTTCGTTCATGAGGTCTACCTTGTTTTGCAAACGACCAGCGGTGTCGATGATCAAAACGTCAGCCTTCTCGCGCACGGCGATTTCTGAGGCTTCATATGCCACGGATGCCGGGTCTTGCCCCTCGGTCTTTGGACGAATCAGGCGAGCGCCCGAGCGGTCAGCCCAGGTGGCAATTTGCTCAACAGCAGCCGCCCTAAAAGTATCGGCCGCAGCGATCACCACATTCGAGTTGCTCTCTGAAAGCCATTTAGACAGCTTTCCGATGGTTGTGGTCTTTCCAACGCCGTTGACGCCGACCACCAGAATCACATAAGGTAACTTGCCGCTGTCTAGGTTCAAACCTTTGTCGGCTCGCTCTAGGTTTTCGGTGATGATTTCGGCCAGCAAATCCTTGAGTTCGGCTTCGGTTGACGCACCGGTCTTTTTGGCGCGCTCCTTCACGGCAGTCACAATTTTTTCAGCTGCTGCAACCCCAAAGTCTGCCTGAATCAAAACGTCTTCGAGTTCGTCGAGGTTCTCAGGATCGAACTTGATTCGAGTGAATAGGCTCTTGATTCCCTTCACGAATGATCGCTTCGGAAGCTCAATCGCTTCTAGTGCCGCCGGCGGTGCCTGCACCTGAGGCTCTGGCACTTCTAGCGGCAAAGCGGCTGGCTCGGGTTGCGCGGTTTCGACCTCGGCCGCAACTTCGACCTCAGCAGCAACTTCGACCTCAGCCGCAACTTCGATCGGTTTTTCTGCCGCTGGCTCGGGTTGCGCGGTTTCGACCTCAGCCGCAACTTCGACATGCGACGAAGCGACGATGTCAGGCGTTTGCTCGAGCTCCGGGGCAACCTCAGCCGGGGATGCCTCCGGGGCATCCTTGTTCTTTTTCTTCCAGAACAAGAAGCCCATTAGGACTTAGCCTCTTCGACAACTTTGCCTTTTTCGAGACGCTGACCGACAACGGCTGAAACACCGTCCTGTCGCATAGAGACACCATAGAGCGCATCTGCAATTTCCATGGTGCGCTTTTGGTGGGTAACGATAATCAGCTGCGAACTCTCGCGAAGGTCCTGGAATATCTGCAGCAAGCGGCCAAGGTTTGCATCATCAAGAGCAGCCTCAACTTCGTCCATGACATAGAAGGGCGAAGGGCGCGCTTTGAAGATGGCGATAAGAAGCGCGACTGCAGCAAGCGAACGCTCTCCACCGCTGAGCAACGAAAGTCGCTCGATGCGCTTTCCAACTGGCTTGACGTTGACTTCGATGCCAGTGGTGAGCAGGTTCTCTGGGTCGGTCAAGAAAATCGAACCGGTGCCGCCTGGGAACAGCACAGGGAAAACCTTCTCGAATGCCTTGCGAGTGTCATTGAAGGCATCCTCGAAAATGTTCTTCATCTTCTCGTCAAGGTCTTCGATGATCTGCATCAAGTCTTTGCGCGTCTGAGTCAGGTCGGCAAGTTGTTCGGTTAAGAACTTATGGCGCTGTTCAAGGGCGGCGAACTCTTCGAGTGCAAGCGGGTTCACTCGGCCAAGTCGCTCGAGCACGCGCTCGGCATCGCGCAGGCGCTTGGTCTGCTCCTCGCGGTTGTAACGCTTTTTTCCGCCTTCGACTTCATCGTCGTCGACCAACTGGTCAGGGCCGTATTCAACAAGCAGAACCGATTGTTCCAACCCGAGTTCATCGTTGGCTTTGCTGACCAAATTTGAAAGGTTGAGTCGCTTTTCGTGGTTGCCCAACTCAATGTCGTGAACGCTTTGGGTCAAAGTGCTCAGCTTCATTTGAATCTCGGCCACTTCACCACGAATTCTTACCAACTCGGTGAACTGCGACTGGCGCTCGGCGTCCATTTGTCCGAGGCGAACCTTTGC
>CAILJO010000028.1 GCA_903834635.1 uncultured Micrococcales bacterium
ACCCATGTGACATCGCTGTCGTAGCCACAGAAGCTCGAAGGAGAACCGGTCTGAGATGACGAAACGATGTCGGAGTTGGTCGCTGGCGAAGTGTCAGACATTAATGCACCGTTGAACTTCAAAGTAGTAAATTCGTTCGGGCTTAGGTCACGCAGCGTGTAGTTGTAACTTCCGTTTCCGTCGCTGACCGAGAGCGAGATAGATCCGGCATCTGCAGTTTGAGGAACCGAAGCAGTCACTTCGAACGTGCAATCGGCCAAACTTGTGTTGCGAACTAAAAGAGTTGGCACAGTCACAATCGCGGTGGCGTTGAATCCGTTAACACTCGCTGTTGCGACTGGGGCGCCCGCGTGCTGATAACCAAGCGTGACGCTAAATGGAGTGCCACACATGTTAGCCAAGCCAAGGCCGCCATAAGTGGTGCTAATGACGTTCGGGTTGGTCTCGAGTGTTCTCAAGTCGGCAGCGCTAGCAGTGATGTCAACAAGCTCGCCCGCGGCATAGTTGCGAAGAGTAATGTCGACGTTCGAGTTGGTGTTCGCGATGCGAATGGTTGCCGAACCGGAATCGGGGGTTTGTGGCATGGTGCCTATGATTCTGAAGTTGCAGTCTGCGTCGTTAAGCGCCGTAGCCGTGATGCTTGGTGCCTGAGTGAAAGGTGGAATCACGTGAATGGTTACCCAGTCATAGGCTCCACCAACACTCTGCCAACCGCCTGCGCCGTTCGAGAAAAGGCACTGCCAGTCGCCAAAGGTATAGTCACCAAGCGTGGTGGCTGTGCCCGAAAGCACACCAGTGTTCCAGGTCATGCCTGGCGGAATGGTGCCCGAGCGGTAGTTGGTGTCGGTCACGTTGTCGCCGTTGTCACCGGTGCACAAGAAACTCATGTTGAAGGTATCGCCAATAACGACTGTGTAGTCTTTGCCTGCATTAGGCGAGTGATAGGTTTGGGCGCTCGCCGGCGAGACCCCCAGCGAAAGCCCACTAATCACCAAAACAAAGGTGGCGATAATCGCTGCGATTTTGCGGATTGAGAAACGTGCTGGTGAATTCATGCGAACCCCGATACCTAGTTGGCTTTTGGCCAGTGAAACTGCGAATAAAACATTCGCGATGGCGAACGTCTTTAGGCTACACCCTTAGGCCAAGCAGGGTGCAAAAACAAAGATGCCCCGGCGGTAGCGCCGAGGCATCTGAGTGGTAAAAGTCTTTAGCCCCCGAACACCGGTTTATTCTCGGCTAACCGCCGAACACCGGTTTATTCTCGGCTAACCGCCGAACTCATCCACGCCGTGGCCAGGGTTGATCTTTTCGGCGATGAAGTCCATCAGTGCAAACATGACACCCGAGATCACGAAGACCAGGTGAATCACTACGCGCCACAGAATGCCGTCGCCGACCTTTGCCCCTTCGTGCTCACCAAGCTGGATGAAGTCTTTGAGCAGCTCGATGACCGAGATGGCGACCAACGAGCCGATCAGCTTAAGCTTTAGACCCGAGAAGTCGATGGTTCCCATCCAGTGCGGGCGGTCAACGTTGTCTTTGGCGGCTTCGATCTTCGAAACGAAGTTCTCGTATCCGGCAAAGATCACGATCAGAATTAGGTTGGCTAGCAGAACTAGGTCGAGCAGTGCGAGCAG
>CAILJO010000029.1 GCA_903834635.1 uncultured Micrococcales bacterium
AGGTCAACGGCGACGCATCCTGGTTTTTTCGCCACCGGCTGTGCTGCAATAAATCGGTCAACGCGACGCAACCGATTGGGGTTGGTTGTGCCACGCGTCACATTTCCGATGGGTTTCTTTGCAGCCACCTCACAAGGTTAGCGAATCGCAAACCTTGCACCAACGGCTTGCGAAGCCCCGTCTGGCTGCAACGACCTCGGCTAAACTTGAGCCATGTCTGAATACACACTCGTGCTCTTGCGCCACGGAAACAGCGTCTGGAACCAAGAAAACCTTTTCACCGGTTGGGTCGACGTAGATTTGAGCGACCAGGGTCGCGCCGAGGCAAAGCGTGCCGGCGAACTTCTGGCTGAGTCTGGCATCAAGCCAACAATTTTGTATACCTCGCGCCTAAAGCGTGCCATCAACACCGCCCACATCGCTCTCAATGCCGCCGAGCGTTCATGGATCGACGTAAAGCGTGATTGGCGCCTCAACGAGCGCCACTACGGTGCGCTGCAGGGCAAAGACAAGGCTCAAACCTTGGCCGAATACGGTGCCGAGCAATTTCAGATCTGGCGCCGCAGCTTTGATGTTCCGCCACCGCCGATCGATGACAACGACAAGTTCTCGCAGGCACACGACGAGCGCTACGCAGCGCTTGGTGCGAGTTTGCCAAAGACCGAATGCCTCAAAGATGTTCTCGTTCGAATGATGCCGCTGTGGAATGACGAAATCAAGGCTGACCTCGAAGGCGGCAAGACCGTTCTTGTCACAGCACACGGCAACTCGCTTCGTGCTTTGGTCAAACACCTCGACGGCATCTCAGACGATGACATTGCCGAGCTAAACATTCCGACCGGTATTCCTTTGGTTTATCGACTTGACGCCAACTTCAAGCCAATTGTGGCTGGCGGAGAATACCTAGACCCCGATGCCGCCGCGGCCGGCGCAGCCGCTGTTGCAGCGCAAGGCAAAAAGTAAGCAACCTTAAACAAAAAAAGCCACCCGTTGATGGGTGGCTTTTTTGCTATCAAGTCTTATTCGACGTCGTTCCATTCACCGGTGGTGAGGTATGAAACCTTGGCCGAAATGTCGACTACGTGGTCTGCGAAACGCTCGTGGTAGCGGCTGGCAAGCGTGACGTCGACGGTGAACATCGCGTTCTCTTTCCAGTTGTCGTCTAGCACGGTGTCAAAGACGTGGCGGTGAAGCTCGTCAACGCGAGCGTCTTCGGCCTGAATCGAGCGGGCCAGGTCTACGTCAGTGTTGCCCAGCAACTTGACTACCTTCTTGCCTAGCTCATAGTCGAGTGCGCCCATCTCTGCGAACGTGCCTTTTAGAGCCTCTGGAATAGCGCTGCCCGGGTAACGGTATCGAGCAATCTGCGCGATGTGTCCGGCCAGAGCGGCCATGCGCTCGAGCGAGGCGCTGATGCGAAGAGCAGAAACCAAGATTCGAAGGTCACGCGCAACCGGTGACTGCTTGGCAAGAATTCGGATCACGAGTTCGTCGAGAGCAAGCGCCTTCTCGTTGACCAGTTCGGCACTGGCAATGGCCTGATCGGCAAGCACGACGTTTGAGTTATTGAAGGCGTCTGATGCGTGCTTCATGATCTGCGTGGCATCGCCAGCGATCTCTACTAGACGCTCTTGAACTTCGTGAAGTTGTTCTTGAAAAACTTGGCGCATGATTTTCCTTAAGTTTTGCCTGACCTCATAGTTGCGTCACCAGGTTAACGATGCGCAAATATGTAGTGAACCAGCACCTAAATGTGACGTGTTGCGAGTTTCTAGGCTCGTTCTGACAAGTTTACATCGCCTAGTCTTAACCATGTGAACGACTTGTACACATTCTGGCCAGGTGCCGTCGCGGGATTCATTGCCGGCGGCGCGATTCTTGGCGTAATCGTGTCTCGTTTTCGAAGCCGAGCAATCGAAACTTTTGAAGAAGCGCAATCGCTCTCCGATGGCGTCGCCGAAATTCTAGAAGTCTTGGCGTCGGCCGCTTTGGTTATCGGTCGCAACGACCAGGCATTTCGAGCCACTCAAGGTGTGCTTACGTATGGCCTGCTCAGAGATCGCTACTTGGTTCACGACGAACTTCAGGCTCTGGTCAATCGTGCTCGAAACAGTCAGTCGATGGAATCGCTCGACGCCGAGCTGGTCACGGGTTTGCGACGCAAAGTCGTTTTCGTTAGCGCGCGAGCCGTTGCCATGGGTGACTCAAACGTGCTTCTGGTCATCGAAGACCGCACCGAGGCAAGAAGGCTCGATGAAACGCGCAGAGACTTCATCGCCAATATCTCGCATGAGCTAAAAACCCCGATTGGTGCAATCAGCCTTTTGGCCGAAACCATTCAAGACGCCAAAGATGACCCAGCCGCCATCGACAAGTTCACCGCGTCTCTGCTTCGAGAAGCAAAGCGGTTGAGCAAACTGGTTCAGAACATCATTCAGCTTTCAAGGTTTCAATCCACCGAACTTGTCGGCCAGGCCGACCTTGTTGATTTGTCCACAGTTGTGAGAGACGCCGTAGAACGCAACCAGGTTCGGGCCGACAAGAAGCACATCGATATTAAGTTCGATGCGCCAGAAGGCATCGAAGTGTTTGGTGACGCCGAGATGCTCACCGTTGCAATCAAGAACCTGGTTGAAAATGCGGTCAACTACTCAGATGACGGCTCAACTGTTGGAGTGGGTATTTCGCAGTCGCACGGTGTTGCAGCGATTTCAGTAACCGACACCGGTGTTGGGCTTTCGGCAGATGATCAGCAGCGAATCTTCGAGCGTTTTTATCGCGTCGACCCGTCAAGGTCACGTGACACAGGGGGAACCGGCCTCGGCCTTTCGATCGTTAAACATGTTTCAATCAGCCACCAGGGTGAAGTGCATGTTTTTTCTAAACCAGGTGTTGGCTCCACGTTTACCCTGCGTTTGCCCCTAGCCGATACAAAGATTGTGGTTTCGGATACCGAGAGGACCCCTGCATGACCCGAGTTTTGGTAGTCGAAGACGAACAAGGACTTCGCGAACCACTGGTCTACCTGCTGCAAAAAGAGGGCTACGAGGTAGTCGAAGCAGCCGACGGCAACATTGCCATCACAGAATTCAACAAGCAAGAGCCAGATCTCATTTTGCTAGATCTCATGTTGCCGGGCATCAGCGGCAATGAGGTTTGCATGAAAATTCGCCAGACTTCGAACGTGCCGGTCATCATGCTCACTGCTAAAGACAGCGAAATCGACAAGGTTGTTGGGCTAGAAATCGGCGCCGATGACTACGTCACCAAGCCATACTCAACGCGTGAGCTGTTGGCCCGAATGAAGGCCGTGCTTCGTCGCAATGTTGAACCGGCTGCAACCGAGGACGGTCTGCTCTCGGGTGGTCCGGTTTCTATGGATGTAAACCGCCACCAGGTTTTTGTTCACGGCGAAAAAGTCGCCATGCCGCTAAAAGAGTTCGAGTTGCTAGAACTTTTGCTCGAGAACCGCAATCGCGTTTTGACTCGTGGCCAGATTATCGATCGAGTTTGGGGTTCAAACTATTTCGGTGACACCAAGACTCTAGATGTGCACGTAAAGCGCATTCGCTCAAAGATCGAAGATGACCCGGCTCGACCAGTGCACCTCGTCACCGTGCGCGGCCTGGGTTATAAGTTCGAGGTTTAGCTCTTAGAAGGTCAAGTCAGCCGAGCTGACGATGTCGGCCATGCGACCTGGCAGTTTGTAACCCATAAAGTTGGTGTTTTGCTCATCGATCACGCGCGCTGCATCGATGATGTAGCCGTTCCACTCGAAACCGGTCGTGGTGTGAGCATCGTCAATAAGAGTCACGTCATAGCCGCGCTCTAGTGCGGTGTGGCTGGTGTGACGAACGCAGGCATTTGTTTCTGCTCCGCAAATAACCAAGTGATCAGCGCCGAGTTCAACCAAAACGTCTTCAAGATTGGTCTCGACAAAAGACGAGCGATAAGTTTTGCGAATCTTGTGTTCGCTTTCGGCAGGCTGCATCTCTGGGGCGAGTTGCCACTCTGGGCTTTCGAGAATCAAGCCCGAGTCAGAGTGCTGAACCCAAACCACAGGCACGCCTGCATTTCGGGCTTTGTCGATTGCTACGTTTATCGCGGTCAAAACACTCTCGCGTTTGTGAGCCTCGGCAACCACGCCGACCTGAACATCGATAACAATCAGCGCCTTGCCGCCACGGTTGAGAGTCGACATTTTTACTGGCCGATCATTTCAACATAAGGGGCATAGATCGGGTTGCTGGCGTCGAGCACAGGAACCTGAATCAAGGTGCTGACCTTGTTTGCACCTAGAACATAGATGCCAACGGTGCCACCAGGAACCGCGTTGACGTCGAGAATGACGGCAGGGTTTCCGCTGTAGCCAAGGTCGAGTTTCTCTTGTGCGAACACCGGAAAGTCGATGTTGCTCTTGGTGCCGGTGTTTGGGTCGTCGTACTGAATCGTTGCATTGATGTCATCGTTGCCCGAGTTCACGAGCGAAGCAAATAGTGCGGTTTTGCCATTCGCGGTGAGAATGAAGGCGTTTCTGAGCGCAAGGTGGCCGACATCAACCTGAACGCCATCGCTAGGAGCATATGGCTGCAGCGAGCGAACATCGTGGCTCAAGCTGCAACCAGTGGTGCCAACCAAAACTGTGCTGGCAAGGGCAATAGCGACAAACGCTTTGCGAAAAGACAATTTTCCTCCTGAGAGCGTAAACAACCCTTCTAGTTTAGCCTTCTGAAATAGCCGATTCTGTGGTAAATTAGTGGTTTCTGAAGGGAATTAGCCACATGAAGTTTGTAGTAGGCGAAACCGTCGTTTATCCACACCACGGAGCGGCCAAAATCATCGAGGTCGGCGAACGCACCTTGCGTGGTGAAACAAAGACTTATTTGCAACTCAAAGTTGCTCAAGGTGACCTAACAATCTGGGTGCCATCAGACAACGTCGAAATGGTTGGCGTGCGTGACGTGATCGACAAGAAGGGCGTCGAGCAGGTCTTTAGCGTTCTTCGTGCCGAGTTCACCGAAGAGCCAACCAACTGGAGCCGTCGTTATAAGGCAAACGTCGAAAAGCTGGCATCAGGTGACGTGGTCAAGGTTTCAGAGGTCGTTCGCGACCTGTGGCGTCGTGACCAAGACCGTGGCCTTTCTGCTGGTGAAAAGCGCATGCTCGTAAAAGCTCGCCAGATTCTGGTTTCTGAACTTGCTCTAGCTCGCAAGACCGACGAAGACAAGGCTTCGGCCACACTCGACGAGGTTCTAGCCTCCTAAGGAACGGGGCCTCCATGCCTAAGCGCGAATTAGCGTTGGTGCTGGTGGCAGCCGGTCGTGGTGAACGTCTGGGTGCCGGAGTGCCAAAAGCGCTCGCGGTACTTGCCGGCGAAACACTGCTGGCTCACTCGGTGCGCAACGCACTCGCAGTCAAAGATTTGACCGAACTTGTCGTTGCCGCTCCAGCCGAACTGGTCGAGGAGTTTGCCCAAATTGTGGTCGAAGTTGCCAATCAGTCAGAGGCCGACGTAGACATAAAGTTTGTGGTCGGTGGCGATTCGCGCCAGAACTCGATCTCTAATGCTATTGATGCCATCCAAGCCGAAGCCGGTGTAGTTCTAGTTCACGATGTGGCTCGGGCACTAGCGCCAGCATCTTTGTTTGAGCGGGTCGCAGCTGCCGCAGACAAAACCGGTGACGGCGTCGTGCCCATTCAGCCGGTGGTCGACACAATCAAGCGCATTGTTGGCGACCATGTCTCAGAGACCGTCGACCGCACCACGCTGGGCGCAGCCCAAACTCCGCAAGGTTTTGATCTAAACGCGCTTCGAGCCGCTTATGACAACCCTGCAGCAGATTTCACCGACGATGCTGCCTTGTTTCAAAGCACTGGCGGCAAAGTCATTCACGTTGCCGGTGACGCGCTGGCGTTCAAGGTGACCACCGCCGATGACCTAAAACGCGCCGAGGCCCTTTTTGAGCGCGAGTATCGCAGCGGCATTGGCACCGACACCCACAAGTTCAGTGACGACCCGACCAAGGTTCTGTTTTTGGGCGCCGTCGAATGGCCAGGTGAACCAGGCCTCGAAGGCCACTCCGATGGCGACGCCCTGAGTCACGCCATGGTCGACGCAATGCTTTCGGCTGCTGGGCTTGGCGACATTGGTTCAAACTTCGGTGTCGACCGCCCCGAGTTTGCCGGCGCAAGCGGCTCGGTGTTTCTTATCGAAACCAAACGCCTGCTTGCCGAAGCGGGCTGGCAGGTTGAAAACGTTTCAACGCAGATCATCGGCAACCGACCAAAGGTTGGCCCTCAGCGCGAGCGAGTTCAAGCGGCCTTGACCGAACTGATCGGTGCGCCGGTTACCATCGGCGCGACCACAACCGATGGTTTGGGTTTCTTGGGTCAGAGCGAAGGTGTGGCAGCGGTTGCTACCGCGCTAATCAGCCGCGTCAAGGCTAGGCTGACCGCATGAGCCTGAATCTTTTCGACTCAAAGTCGCAGAGCCTTAGACCCTTCGCGCCGCTCAAAGCCGGCGAGGTCACGATTTATGTTTGTGGTCCGACCGTTCAGTCAGCGCCACATGTCGGGCACCTTCGTTCGGCCGTCGCTTTCGACATCGTCGCAAACTGGTTGCGCATCGGGCACGCACTAAAAGTCACTGTCGCCCGCAACGTCACCGACATTGATGACAAGATTCTTGTCAATGCGACTGCCCAGGGTGTCGAATGGCGAGACCTTGCAGTCGAGGTTGAGGCCATCTTCAACGGTGTCTATAACTCGCTAGATGCTGCAGTAGACCTTACCCCTCACGCGACGTCTCACATCGGCGACATGATCGCGCTTATCGAACGCCTAGTCGGTCTCGGCCACGCTTATCAGGCAACCGATGGTTCAGCCAACGTGTTCTTTGATTCGGCTTCGTGGTCTCGCTACGGCGAACTGACGAACCAGAAGCTCGAGAACATGGAAGGCGAAGATGGCGCGAGCCACGGTCGCCGCAACGCCCACGACTTTGCCCTCTGGAAGGCCGCCAAGGTCGGTGAGCCACAGTCTGCTTCTTGGGATTCGCCCTGGGGCAAAGGCCGCCCTGGGTGGCACATCGAGTGCTCTGCGATGACACACGCATTGTTCGGCGAAGCTTTTGACATTCACGGTGGCGGGCTCGACCTGCGTTTTCCTCACCACGAAAACGAGCTAGCCCAATCTGCGGCTGCGGGTTTTGATTATGCCAACTTTTGGATGCACAACGGGCTGGTGACCGTCGGCGGTCAGAAAATGTCTAAGAGCCTCGGCAACGGTGTCTCGGTCGATGAGCTTTTCTCTCAAGGTTCGGCAGCAGCCGTGCGTTATTGGCTTGGGTCGGCCCACTACCGCTCGACTCTCGACTATTCACCAGCTGCCATCCAAGATGCCGTCGCGGCGGTAGCCCGAATTCAAAACTTCTTGAAGCGCGCGGGTGATGTGGCCGCTGGCGGCATCCCAGTGGAGTTTGCCAACGCCATGGACAACGACCTAAATGTGTCAGAGGCGCTCGGTGTGCTCTATGACACTGTTCGCGCCGGCAACGCCGCTTTAGATGCCAACCAAGATGCCTCGGCGCTTGCGCAA
>CAILJO010000030.1 GCA_903834635.1 uncultured Micrococcales bacterium
CCGATTGCACGTTCGAAGTGACTGCTTCGGTTCCTCAAACTGCAGATGCCGGATCTATCTCGCTCTCGGTCAGCGACGCCAACGGAAGTTACAACTACACTCTGCGTGACCTAAGCCCGAACGAACTTATTACTGTGAAGTTCAACGGTTCGTTAATGTTTGACACTTCGCCAGCGACCAACGCCGACATCGTTTCGTCATCTCAGACCGGTTCTCCTTCGAGCTTCTGTGGCTACGACAGCGATGTCACATGGGTTGCTAACCTCAACGTGTCTCTCAGTTATCAGCACAATGGTGGGCCAGCTCAAGTCGCCGATCAAACTGTGCAGCCACACCTTACGTATCCGGCCCAAATTTTTGTGACTGCTCTCGGCGACCAAGCCTGCAGCGTTGAAATTTCGGGTACTTTTAGAAATCAGTCGATTTCGGGAAGCCAGAAAATCGAGATCACCAACAACCTTGGCGATGTCGCACAGCTCTCTCTAAGGGACTACGCCCCATATGAGAACTTCGATTTGATTTTCAGCACTCTTGACATGCAAAACCTGTTCAACAGCAACATAACCAGCACCAACGTGTTTAGGGTATTTGGAGAAACTCACACCAACTTCTGTGGAACAACCATGCGTGCGCGCCTGATAGCAGACAGCCCTTGGGGAGCGACCTCTGAGGTTTCGTCTAGAGATGTTCTGGTCGATCAGGTTGGCTACACTCCGCAGCTGCAGGTGAGCGCTCTTGGCGGAGCCGATTGCAGTATTCGCGTGACAGGTGTTTACCCGCTGTTGGTCTCAGACACGATTGCTCAGCTGATTATTTCGCAAAGCAGCCCCGGCACATTGACGTATGCGACCGACCTTCCTTATGCCGTAGCTGGCGGTCTCTTCTCGCTCGATGTTCCTCTTCTCGACCGCGCGGCCGTGGAACAGCTGCCTGGCTATGACACCACAACCGGCGATGCTGCACCAACTTGTGACAGCACCGAATGGAATGTGGTGCTTCGACTCAACTTTGGCAGCGGATCTATTGACGCGACCAAGAACATCATCGTTAGCGCTGCGGGCGAAGTAATTCCTGATGCCTGTGTCGCCGGAACCTGGTCGGCAACCGGCAATACTCCTTGTGCGCCTGCAACTCCGGGGCACTATGTGGGTTCGGCTGGTGCAAGATCAGAGACGGCTTGTGATATCGGCTACTTCAGCGACATGTCAGGTGCCGCACGTTGCACCGAAGCGCCTAAGGGAACCTATGTAGCCACTGTCGGTGCCATCTCGACGACTCCTTGTGGTGCGGGCAAAACCACCGTGCTGACCGGTGCGCGCTCTGCTTATGAGTGCTACACGCTGATCAAACAAACCGCTAAGGGTCTTCGAGTTTTGCCAATCTTTAAGGCTGGCGGAAAGTTCACCACCTCTAAGACCACCGACCTGGGTGCACCTTTGGCCCTGACTGCGACCGGTGCCTGCACGTTTACCGAAGTGCGCGAAGTCAACAAGCTCAGCGGCAGCAAGGTCAAAGTTCCTCGTTACAAAATCGCTGTTGGCAAAAAAGGTGTTTGCACCCTGACCTACACAAATGCCGGCACCGAAAAATATGCACCATACACGCTGGTCAAAAAGATCAAGATCACCAAGACCGGCAAGTAGCGCAACAAAACCTGCAACAACTCAGATGCCTCGGCGATAGCGCCGGGGCATCTTTGTTTAATAGCCCCGGCAAACTTTTTGGAAACTAGTCGAAGAGCCCGTCGAGTGCCAGGGTGAAGACCTCAAAGTCTTCGGCAGAGTTTGTCACAACGGTGACCTTGTCGACCATCAAGAAGTCGGCCAGGGCCTCTAGCAACGCCGCCACTGCAATCTCAGCGGCATCGGATGCTGGATAACCCTTGTTTTCGATTGACATCGAAGGCACGGCGATGGTTTTGGCACCAGACTCAGCCGCGCGCTGAACGCCACGGTAATAGGCTTCGAACAGATCAGCCGGTTCGCCCTGGTCGCCTCCCTGCCAAACCGGGCCGTCGTCTTCGACGATCACGTCGGCAGCAAACGAAGCAATGTCACCGCGAGCAACTTCGAGCCGCGGCATTAGGCAGCCCGCTCAATGGCAACAGACTGATGACCGAACGCCACCTTGATCGGATACTCAAGATAGTCGGCAAACGAGTCGAGTTGCGGCAGGCGCCAGGCGAGATCGCGCGCCATTTGAGCCATTGCACCCCAGAAGAACACGTTGAGCATGTCGACGGCTAAGTGGGTGACGTGCTCGCCAGGGTAGGCGCGGCCGATCATTCGGCGAAGCAAAATCGGGGCATCGCTCTTGCCAAATCGGTGAAGCGCGGCGCGAACGTTGAACTCGATTTGACGGGCACGATAGGGGTTCCAAATAGCGTTGCCGCCGGGCTGATGAAGCAGCTTGTGAACGGTCTGCGCTTGCGAAACCAACGCGTCATCAAGCAGATCAAACATCGGTGCAAAGTCGGCGATCTCATAGCCGCAGTGGCGCAAATCTAGAATGTCGGGATAGTGCAGTGTGCGATAAAAAGGCACGTGCGCAACGACACTGGTCGGGCCAGTTTTAACCAGGATGCTCTGCCCCCAGGTGTCGAGAGCCGCGTCGGCCTTTTCGAAATCGTCGTGCAAATCCATGCATCTATTCTCTGTTTTTCCTGAGCGTTTTGCGAATGAACGCTGGCTTGTTGGTCAAGCCTTTATTCTTATGGAGGAGGATTTAATGACCGAGAAGAAGAGCACCCCCAAGGCCAAGGCTGCTGCGAGCAAGGCTAAGGTCGCCGCACCGGCATCGCAGCCAGCTGAAGCAAAAGCCACCAAACAGCGCAAGCCAAAGTCCTTCGCTTTTTGGGTGGGAACCACCACTGCAGTTGTGCTTTTGGCAGTCATCGGCGGAATCTGGTTCTATGGCTCGGTGATTTTTCCTGCGCAGCAGCGAGCCGACCTCGACAAAAAGAATGTCACCGCCTGCGAAACCTTCAGAGTTGGCCTGTCGAAGGCGTCAACCGAGAAAAACGTTGACGACGCCAAGCAAGACGTCATGGTTGCAGCCGACAAAGGTTTGACCCTGTTTGACCCAACCTTCACAAACTCTGACCCACAGTTCGGCGCGGTCTACGATGCCATGCTGCGAATCACCGATGCCGGCTATGGCACCGGAAACGCGGCGATTGACTATGACAATTTCAACCACGAGATCAGCAAGACCATCGATCTGTGCAAGCCAATTCTCGAAGCCTCACTGCTTGCTACATCGAGCCCTGCGCCGTCAAACTAGCTTCGCTTAAAGCAAAAACCCGCAGGCTCGAGGCTTGCGGGTTTTTGTAATTCTTGTGATTACTTGGCGGCCAACATGTCGTGACGAACAATGATGGCGTCGCGCTGCGGACCAACACCGATTGCCGAAATGCGGCAACCGCTGATCTTCTCGAGTGCCAAAACATAGTCTCGAGCGTTCTTTGGCAGCGACTCGAAGGTCTTGCAACCCGAGATGTCTTCATCCCAGCCAGGAAACAGTTCATAGATCGGCTTGGCGTGGTGAAAGTCGCTCTGTGATACGGGAACTTCTTCAACGCGCTTGCCGTCGACCTCATAGGCAACACAGACCGGAATCTGCTTGATGCCCGTGAGCACGTCGAGCTTGGTGAGCACAAAGTCGGTTAGACCGTTGATGCGAGCCGAATAGCGAGCGATCGGGGCGTCGTACCAGCCGCAACGACGCGGGCGACCGGTGGTGGTGCCAAACTCGTGGCCGGTCTTGCGAAGAAGTTCGCCCCACTCGTCGAATAGCTCAGTCGGAAACGGGCCAGCGCCAACGCGGGTTGTATAGGCCTTGACGATTCCGATGACGTTCTGAAACAGACCTGGGCCAATTCCCGAACCGGTTGCAGCGCCGCCGGCGGTTGCGTTTGAAGACGTGACGAACGGGTAGGTTCCGTGGTCGACGTCGAGCATGGTTGCCTGGCCTCCCTCAAAAAGCACGTTCTTGCCGGCCTCGATTGCCTGGTGCAGTTCGAGTGCGGTGTCCGCGACCATCGGGCGAAGACGCTCGGTGTAGCCAAGCAGTTCTGCAACAACTTCGTCAACTCGGATGGCTGCGCGGTTATAAACCTTGCTCAGCAGCTGGTTCTTCTGAACCAACGCGGCCTCCACCTTTTGGCGCAGAATCGACTCGTCGAACAGGTCTTGAATGCGAATGCCAACGCGGTTGATCTTGTCGGCATAGGTTGGGCCAATGCCACGACCGGTGGTGCCAATGGCACGCTTGCCCAAGAAGCGCTCTGTGGTCTTGTCGACAGTGACGTGATAGGGCGTGATCACGTGGGCGTTTGCCGAAACACGCAGACGACTAGTGTCGATGCCGCGCGCGTTAAGTGCGTTCAGTTCTTCGAAAAGAACGTGCAAGTCGATCACGACACCGTTGCCAATAACGGGGATGACCCCTGGGGTCAGAATGCCCGACGGAAGCAGGTGTAGTGCGTATTTCTCGTTGCCAATGACAACGGTGTGACCGGCGTTGTTGCCACCGTTGAACTTGACCACATATTCGATGTGCTCGGCCAACAGGTCGGTGGCTTTACCCTTGCCTTCGTCGCCCCACTGGGCGCCTACGATCACAACAGCAGGCATGGCTTTCTCAATTCTTCGAAAGGGATGCGGTGCCAGAAATGGGCACGTTACAAGTTTAGTCCGTGGGTGGGCATAGCCTAAAGGTGTGAAACAAGATACGAAACTAGGCGTCTCAATTATTCTGTTCATTGCGGCAGCAATCTTTGCCATTCTCGGCCAAGCGACGTTCACTCCCGTGGCCACCAGTGACATTGCAAGCGTTACTCCTGCGGCGTCAGACACACCAACAAGCGAGCCGACGCCCAGTGCGACGAAGTCATCGAAGCCCAAGCCGGTGGTGCTCAACTATTGGACAAACGCAATCGATGCCGAAGATGTAAGCAACACTGTGGCAAACGACAAGACCTGCACCTTCGACATGTGCGTGTTCGTCAAAATCACGGCCAAACATGATTGCTCGGCGGTGGGTCTCGACGGCGACATCTATGACATCAACGACGAACTCTTTGACTCGTTCAGCTCGGAATACAAGGGACTAAAAAAGGGTCAGAGCCGAATTGTTGAGTTGGGCGACGATGCAATTGACGAATCAGAGGATTACGTCGAACTGTCCGACGCCACCTGCTACAAATAGGGGTTAAATAACGCCCGCGAGTTTCATGGTGACAACCAACATCACAACGCCACCGATGCGATAAACCCACTTGAACGCAGGTCGCTTGACCAGTCGAACTTCGTCTGGCTCTCCCTCGCGGCCAAGCATTCCCAAAATGCTTAGAGCCAGCAGCGGAATTGGAAGAATCGCGAACGAATAAAGCGCCGACTGCGGTGACCCTGCAAACCAACCACCAACGATGTTGGAGGTGGCTTGCGCAATAAACAGCACCAGGGCAAGACCAGGAAGCCCGGTAGGAAGAATTCGCCAGATCACAGGCACATTAGGAAGCTTCTCTTTGAACCAGCCAAGAACAGTTGGCAAGGCAAACAAGATGCTGCCAACCCAGACTTGCCACTCGTTGCCAAGCAAGGCTGCGGTCACATAGATAAAGATGACTGTTCGCAAAACCAGGGCAACATACTTGTGCCCTGGATAGGTGCCAGGAACCTCAGTTGGGTGAAGTCGGTCGAGACGGTTTGGAACCCAACGAGCCGTCAACTCTTCTAAAACAACGCGAATAGCGAGCGAAGCCGCAACCGCTAGCGAGAAATCTGAAACGTGGTTGGCCACGGCCAGCGTCAGCCCAGCCAACGCAGGCAGGGTGCCGATCATCGAAGCGGCGGTCCAGCCGCCAAAGAATGGGATTACAAAAAGATCGACAACGCGTTCCCAGCCATAGTTGCCGTCATTTTGCGGCACTCGGCGAAACGAACGAAACTGGTTGGCCAACAACGCAGGGCCAAAGCCCACCACGATAACACCAAGCAGCAAACGAGTGTCTCCGGCACCAATGCTGTGGCCCGTCGCTAGGTGAGCAACAAGTGAGCCAATTACATAAACAGCGGTGCCAAGAAAACCTGCGAATGCATCGAAAACACCGATGATGACTATCGCCAACAGCACAGGCCACGCGGGCGTGAGTATGTGTGCCCCGCCGGCGCTAACCGATGACGCAGCCAAGGCAATCGCGGCAATCGATGGCGCAGCGGCGATCGTGCCGATTGCAGCTCTTAGATAAGCTCCGTCAACGACAACCTTTGAGAGGATTGGCGAAAATCTTGCCAACCAAAGGGTGAAGGCAATCGAAATCTTGTCGAGGGCGGTCATGAAAATCAATTCCAGAAACTCCTTATGCCCTTGGCGCCGCCATCGATGGTGAAACCTTCGTGTTCGACGTCGATGTTGGTGACCGATCCTGGGGAGTTCGAGTCGCTAGACGAGCCACCGGAGTCTTTGCTGCCACCGCTGCTCGAAGACGAACCGCCCGATGACTTGCCGCCACCGCTGCTCGACGAAGAACCGCCGCCAGAAGACGAACCGCCGCTTGATGAACTGCTCGAAGCTCCACCGCCCGCGCTTGCTCCGGCTCCTGCACCGGCGCCCGCACCGGCAGCACCTGCTGCACCAGCAGCGCTAGCCGCACCCGCAGCACCAGCGGCCGCGGCACCAGCTGCAGCAGCGGCACCGGCAGCGGCTGCCACTGCGCCAACAACTGCGGTGACCTTGGTCACGGTCTCGGTTACGGCTTTAACGCCTTCAGGCGAAGTCATTGGGTTGAACGCAACCGGAGCTGCATTGTCGTCACCGGTGGCACCAATACCAGGGTTGGCAACCGGTGCACCAGGTGTAATCGTCGGAAGCGTGATTTGCAGCACAGAAGGAACAGGATCGACTGTCGGCTGCGGAGTCGGAGTTGGGTCTGGTGCTGGCACATCAGGCTTAGGCACGTTGACAACAACTGCGGCCGAAGCCTGTGAGTCAGCAACCTGGCTGGCGTTGGTGGCCACCACGCTGATCTTGTAGTCGGCGCCTTCGACAACGTTGCTAATCACACAGTTGGTGACGCCGGTGGTGTTGCAGCTATAGGTGTTATCGGCGCTCGAAGCGGTTACCTTATAAGACACCACGGCCGAGCCACCGTCGCTCGACGGAGCAGCCCAAGCAACCTGAATGTTGGTGCCATCAAGTTTGGTCTGTGAAATCACCGGCGCACTTGGGGCAATCGCGGCCATTGTGTAAGTCTTTTTCGCCGAGGCGGCTAGGTAACGACCGTCGGCGACGATTGAGGCCTTGACCACACAGGTGCCGGCGCGTGCCGAAGTTAGGTCGCCGGTGACTGCGTCTACGGCACAACCCGATGCACTCGATGAGTCGATCGAATAACTGACCTTGCCAGAACCCACCGATGCAGTTGCCTTGACCTTGATCGACTGGCCAAACTTCCAGTTGCCAGGGTCGTTGCTCAGCGCAAGTGTGCGTGGGGCCTTGTCAACGTGAACGGTGACCTGAAGAGTTGCGATGTTGAAGGCAGACAAATCATTTGGCGTAAAGACCACGTCAACGACGTTGTCACCCGGCGACAGCATGGCGGATGAATCTAGGAATGCGAACGTTCCGGCAGCGTTCACGGTGCCGCCAGTCAGGTTCGAGGCCATTAGTGACTGACCGTAGGTGATGTTCGATGCCACCGGTGAAACCGAAATTGTTGGGTCGACCGCAAGAATCGCCTTGGCCTTGGCCTGAATCGTGATCACATCTGAGGCGTCTTCATAAGACGAAGAGTCATATGCCGAAACCTGAATTTGGCAGTCGGTGCCTGGCATAGACGAAGTGATTCGGTTGAGCTCGTCGATCGAACATGGACCGCTCAAAACGTTGTAACTGACCTCACCGTCGCCGCCCGAAAGGTTTGAGGTCAACTGCAGCGGGTCGCCAACAAACCAGTTGTTCGAGCCAGCAGCACTAAGCGAAATCGTGCGAGGCAGTCGACCAACGTGAATCCAAACACGGATGGTGCGAGGGCTATAAGTGGTCAGGTCATCTGGGGTAAAGGTGACGTCAACCTGCTGGTCGCCAGCATTGGGCACGCTTTGTGGGTCGGCAATCGCAAAGGTTCCCGGCACAGATGCGTTGCCGTTGCTAAGCGTCGACTGGCTCAGGCTTTGACCTTGGATGATGTCTGACAGGTCAGGGAACTCGCGAATCGAGTAGCTTGGCGGCAGAGTTGAACCATTGTTAGTGAAGTACGAGCTCGGAATCACCTGCAAGTCGGTGCCGTCAAGGCCTGCCATGAGTGACACGTTGGCGCCGCCACCGTTCTCGTAGTACCAAGCCTGGAAAGCATAGGCATGGCCTGCCTCGATTTGGACACCAGAATAAAGATCGCCGCCGCGACCCTTGTCGCGCCAGTCGTCTGTGATTACCGGGTTGCCGTCGAGCGACATCCAGAAACCGTCATCGGCGGGAGCCATGAAGCTGTAACTGCCCGAAGTTGGGAAGGTAACAAAACCGCTGTAGTGAATTAGGACGTGGTCGGTTTGGCAGTTGGCCACCATTCCACCATAAGAAGCGTCGAAGTCAACATCGATATTGTCGGCGTGAGTCCAGGCGCCATCGCAAACCTCGCCAGGCTCCATGGCAGGCTGACCCCAACCGGCGCGATAAACATCGAGGGCAAGACCTGCTGCAGGGCCGTTAGGGTCTGGCTCGATGGTGGCGGAGCCATCGACGGTTGCGGTTTGGTATGAACCATCGGTGGTGACTGTGGCTCTAAAGTCACAGGTTCCGCCGCGGCTGGCCGAGAGTTGGCCATTTGCATCAATGGTGCAGAAGCCGTCGAGCACTTCGTAGGTGACCGCACCATAACCTGCACTCTGGCGAGCGCTGGCATCGTAGGTTGTTCCCCAAGCCCAGGTGCTCGGGTTGTTTCCGACGAATGAAATGGTTCTCGAGAGGTACTGGCTGTGAACATTGATCAGACGCGTGATCGGCAGGTAGTTCTCACTGTCGTCTGGAGTGAACGTGACGCTGACCTGCTGGTCTTCTTGGGTCGGCACGAGGGTTGGGTCGGTGAAGGCCCAGGTTCCAGAAACATTGGTCTGCCCACCCGAAATAGTCGAGTCAGAAAGTGGGCGACCGCGCTGAATGTCGCTAGCCGTCGGTGACTCCCAAGAAACAGGAGTCCACCACTCGAACTGACCGTTGTCATAGATGTTCCAACCCTTGCCACCATCGGCGATTGGCTTGACCAGGTCGGCGCGGGCGGCCGCTGCCGTGTCAAGGTAACGCAGCCCCTCGGCGCCAAGGTTTAGCTGGTTCATGTTTTGGCCGTCGAGCGAGATCAGCAGCTTGGCATAGTTTGTCTTGCTCATGTGGGTCTGATCGAATGCGTATTCGATGTTGTACACACGCGACAAGTCCCAGTTGCTCACATCTTGGTTGAAGTGATAGGCCTGACGCAAGAAGAACTGCATCTGCTGAAGGGAGTGTGTGTCCCAGGTGCCGATGTTCTGGTTGAAGCTTTCGGCGTCATAGAACATGGCCCAGGCTTGGTTCAGGTTGCCGGTGTTCCAAGACGAAAGGTCTTGGTTGAACGACGTGGCACTGAAGAACATCGAGCTGCCGTTCGACATGCGGCTCACGTTCCACTTGCCAATCGGCTGGTTGAACGCGCGCGCACCTCTAAACAGGCTGTCAAAGTTGTCGACGTTCGAGACATCCCAGTTGCTGATGTCTTGGTTAAACACTGTCGCACCGAAGAACATGTTGTTCAGGTTTTGCATGTGCGATGTGTTCCACGTGCTGATGTCACCGTTGAAGACGATTGCGTTTTGGAACATCGAGTTTGCGTTGACCAGGTTCGAGGTATCCCAGTTGTTTAGGTCCTGGTTGAAGACGAAGGCCTGCGCAAACATTCCGCTTGCCCATTGAAGATTTGAAACGTTCCAGCTGTTTAGCGGCTGGTTGAAGCTTATGGCGCCACCAAACATGTTGTTCATGCTGTTGGCTGCCGAGACGTTCCAGTTGCCGACCGGCTGGTTAAAGCCCTGCGCGTAATAGAACATCTCGTTGAAGCAGGTGACGTGCGAGACATCCCAGCCACTGATGTCTTGGTTGAAGTCGTTGTTTGACTGGAACATGCCGGCCATGTTGGTGATGTTGCTGGTGTCCCACTGGTCGATCGGCGCATTGAAGTTCGAGCCGTTGAACATGTAAGTGACATTGGTCACGTTGCGCATGTTCCAGCCGTTTAGCGACTGCTGGAACGCGCGCGAACTCTGGAACATGCTGCCCATGTCTTGCATGCTTGCCAAGTTCCAGGTGCTGATTGGCTGGTTGAAAGCCTGTGCGTTGCTGAACATTTCGCGCATGCTGGTCACATGCGAGACATCCCAGTTGCCAATCGGCTGGTTGAAAGAGCCGCTGCTGCGGAACATGCCCGACATGTCGACGACGCTCGAGACATCCCAGTTGCCAATCGGCTGGTTGAATGCGTAGTTATCAGAGAACATGTAGCTCATGTAACGAACTTTTGAGGTGTCCCAGCGGGTGATGTCGCCGTTGAACGACGAATAGCCAAACATCCAGCTCATGTTCCAGTCTTTACTGAGATTCCAGTTGCTGATGTCGCCGTTGAAAGACTGCGCGCCATAGAACATCTGGCCGGTCTCTTCGACATTCGAGAGATCCAAGCTCGAAACATCTGCGTTAAAGCTTCGAGCCCACGAGAACAGGTTGTTCATGTACTTGACCTTGGAGGTGTTCCAGGTCAGTGGCTGGCCACCGTTGTTAAACACCGCGGTGTCATAGAACGTTGCGTTCATGTTGGTGACGTTTGAGGTGTCCCAGCTGCTCACATCTTGGTCGAAAGCGCGGTTTGACTGAAACATCGCCTCCATGGTTGTTGCATTGGCCGTAGTCCAACCGTTCAACGACGAAGGCATTGGGTGGCCACCGTTGTTGAAGTAACCGCCGAAGAACATGCGGGTGAAGTCCCAGGCGGCAATGGTGTGCCACTGCGAAAGGTCTTGATTAAAGTTTTGGGCGTTCAAGAAGGTTTCGTAGAAGCGGGTTGACTTAGTTACATCCCAGTTGGTGATGTCCTGGTTGAACGGTGACCCGGCAAAGATCCAACTCATGTCGAGTGCGTTCGACATGTTCCACTTGTTGCCATTGGCGCGCATTGGGTGAGATTCGTCGTTGCTCGTCGAACCATTGTTGAAGCCAGATGAATAGAACATGCCAACCGGATCGGTCACATTGTGCATGTCCCAGTTGCTGATGTCTTGGTTGAATGGCGAACCCCAGAACATCGAGCGAGTAATGGTGGCCGAACCGGTGTTCCAGTCGCCGATAGGTGAATCGAAGACGTGGGCGTATTGAAAAGTACCTTCGAACGACTGAACATTGCCAACGTTCCAGGCGTTTAGGTCTTGGTTGAAGCCCCAGTTGTCATAGAAGGTGTAGCGCATCGAGGTGACCGAAGATACGTCCCAGGTCGAAATGTCGCCATTGAACTTATTGGTTTGTTGAAAGGTGTTGTCGAGGTTGGTGACGAGTGACGTGTTCCAGTGGCTTAGGTTTTGGTTGAAACTTTGGCTGTTGTAGAACGTGCCTTGCAAGCTGGTGACACCGAGGGGCAATGTTGACGGCACCGACACGAAGTTTGGGGTGTAGGCAAATGCCCAGTCGAGGTTTGTGATGCCGATTGAGCCAAACGAAATGACTTTGGTTAGGGTTTCGTTCCAACGGTCGTTCCAACCAAAGTGGCTCAGTTCGGTTCCTGAGATTCGCACAGTGTAGGTGCCCGCATTCGCGTAAGAGTGGTTTTGCCAACCCTGATAGTTGAACGGTCCATCGGTGCTGCCATCGCCCCAGTTGATCGAGATGTTATCGACCGTGCCGAACAGCGGAAGACTTGCGTTTTGCCCGCCGTAGGTGATGGTTTCTTCTAGCACCATGGCACCTGCTTGGTTTGCAGGGCCCTCCGGGGCGGGAGTCTCGGCGGCGTGGGCGGGAGCCGAAGTTTGCACCAAGTTGTAACCAGTGAAAAGCCCAGACAGCAAGAAAATGAGCGCTGCGGTGAGCAGCACTCGAACTTGCCGTGTGACGTTGCTAATCAAAGGATTCCTTATCGCTTATCTACCGCAAGTTTAGGGCAAAAAAGGTGTGAAAATGAGAACATTTTTGCGCACTTTGCACATGCCCACAAATGCTTATTTTATATAGATTTCGGCGGGATATTCGCTGTTGACGAGGTCAACAGATTTGCGATGCCTGCACCGCGGAGAAGCGCTGGTTTCGGGTGCGCCACGCTTTGAGCGGCCGAAACACCGCGGTTAGGCAGCAATAAAATCAGTCTATATAGAATAAATCGCAGAAAAGGCGACGAAAATGCCTTTGTGTTCTAGCGTCGCTTAAAGACATGCTGCTCGATCCAGCAGTGCATGGTGATCGCAGCTGCCGCGCTGGCATTAATCGACCGTGTCGAACCAAACTGTGTGATTTCTAGAATCGCGTCGCTGGCATCGAGCGCTTGCTGGCTTAAACCAGGTCCTTCTTGCCCAAACAAAAGCACGCAGGCTTCGGGCAAATCAAACTCTTCGATCTTCTGGCACCCAGGCACGTTATCGATTCCGATGATTGGCAGAGCACCACCGCCGGCACCTAGGCCACACGTGCGTGTCCATTCGACAAAGTCCTCGACCGTGGGATGATGACGAACGTGCTGATAGCGGTCGGTAACCATTGCTCCGCGACGATTCCAGCGACGATTGCCAATGATGTGCACCTCGGCCGCCAAAAACGCGTTTGCGGTTCGAACAATCGACCCAATGTTCAGATCGTGCTGCCAGTTCTCTATGGCCACGTGATATTTGTGCCTTTGAGAGTCAAGATCGGCGACAATCGCCTCCATCGACCAATAGCGGTAGTGGTCGAGCACATTTCGGGTGTCTCCGTTGGCGAGCAACTCTGCGTCAAACGGTGACCCCGGCTCGCCGACACCCTCAGGCCAGTCACCCTGCCACGGCCCAACGCCCCACGTGGTCAGCTCGGGCGACGGGTTGTCGCCGGAGGCATCGTGGTCGTTCGTTGGTTGTTCATCGGTCACTCAACAAGCCTAACCAAGCCCGCTGATACCCTTGTTATATGAGCGAACGCAGAAAAATCGAATGCTGGCTGACCGACATGGATGGCGTGCTGGTGCACGAAGGCCACGCACTGCCTGGCGCCAGCGACGTAATCAAGCAGTGGCAAGCCGCCGGCCAACGATTCTTGGTGCTCACCAACAACTCGATCTACACCCCACGCGACCTATCGGCACGCCTGCGTGCCACCGGGCTTGACATTCCTGAGGACTCGATCTGGACCTCAGCCCTGGCCACGGCAGATTTTTTGAAGTCACAGAAGCCAAAAGGTTCGGCATTCGTGATTGGTGAGGCCGGTTTGACCACCGCCCTGCACGAAGTTGGCTACATTCAGACCGACGTCGACCCAGACTATGTCGTGCTTGGCGAGAGCCGCACGTTCTCTTTTGAGACGCTCACCAAAGCGATTCGCTTGATTGTGAACGGCGCTCGTTTTATTGCCACCAACCCCGATGCCACCGGCCCTTCGGCCGACGGCGTGCTGCCTGCCACCGGTTCGGTTGCGGCGCTCATCACCAAGGCCACCGGCCGTGAGCCATATATCGTGGGCAAACCAAACCCGATGATGTTTCGATCGGCAATGAACAAGATCAATGCCCACTCTGAGTCAACCGGAATGATCGGTGACCGCATGGACACCGACGTTATTGCGGGTATCGAAGCCGGCCTTCACACCGTGCTGGTTCTCACCGGCATCGCCGACGACGAAGAGATCAAGAAGTACCCGTTTAGACCAAACGAGATTCTCAACTCGATCGCCGACCTGCTCGACTAGCAGCGGGCGCGGCGCTTTCTAGCGCTGAAAACGTTCGCGCGGGCGCGCCGGAAGGCATGTGGGTTAAATAGCAACGGCCCGACCAAACTGGCCGAGCCGCTGCTGCGATTTAGAGTTAGCCCTTTACGGCGCCGTCCATAACACCGCTCACCAAGCGGCGACCGACGAACACGAACAGCAAGAGCAGCGGAGCTGTTGCCAAGAATGCTCCACCGAGGTTTAGCGCATAGTCAACAACGTAGTTTGCCTTCAGCTGGTTAACGGCAACCTGGGCGGTGTACATGTTTGGGCTCTGCAGCACCAAGTTTGGCCACAAGAAGTCGTTCCAGGAAGCCAGGAACGAGAACAGACCGAGCACGAAACCGCTCTGAGCGATAACCGGAAGAACGATGCTCCAATACACACGCAGCACACCGGCACCATCGATGCTGGCGGCTTCGAGCATTTCGTTAGGAATCTGGGCGTCGATAATCTGACGCATCCAGAACACACCGAAAGCCGTGACCAGGGCAGGCACGATCAGTGCATACAGGGTGTTAACCCAGTGCCAGTTGGCAATCATCATGTACAGCGGAATGATTCCGAGCTGGCTCGGAAGCATCATGGTGCCGATAACGAAGACGATCAATCCGCGGCGACCCTTGAAGTCAAGCTTGGCGAAGGCGAAACCGGCAAGAGCCGAGAAGAACACCTGAGCCACGGCCACACACAAACCAACGATGGCTGTGTTCAAGAGTGCGACGTTGAAGTCGACAACCTTATAGACGTTTGCAATAACTGTGAAGAATCGAGGGCCTGGCAACAGCGGAGGCGGAATCTTAGAAACCGCATCGCTGCCGTTCGAGGCAACCACGAACATCCAATAAAAGGGGAACGCCGAGACGATCATCATCAGCACTAGGCCGACATAACCGCCGAAGCTAACCTTTTGCCACTTTGGGCGACGGTTCGCCTTGCGTGGAGCTTGCTTTGCTACCGAGGTCATTCTGAGTCTCCGCCCGCGATTTGGCGGGTCAACAAGAAGTTGATGCCCGAAATAATAAGCACGATGATGGTGATCATGATGCCGATTGCGGCACCATAGCCCCAGTGGCCGGCCACGAACGCTTGATCATATAGATAAAGCGTCAGGGTCGAGAACTGGTGGCTGTCACCACCGGTTGTGGTTCCCCCGAGTGTCAACGGTTCTGCGAACACTTGCAAACCACCGATGGTTCCCACGATCAAAACGAAGGTGATGGTGTTGCGAATGCCCGGCAGGGTTACGTAGCGGAACTGCTTCCATGATCCGGCGCCGTCAAGCGAAGCCGATTCGTAGAGCTCGTCTGGAATAGCCAGCATCGAAGCTAAGAAGATCAGCGCGTTGTAACCGAACCAACGCCAGGTGATCATCGCAGCGATGGCGATGTGTCCAGGCAGAGCCTGCTCGACGAAGTCGATGTGAGGAATGCCGAACCAGCCAAGAACGTAGTTGACCATTCCATAGTCGCGGCCAAACAACTGACCAAAGATGATGGCGACTGCCAGCACCGAGGTGATGTTTGGAACCAGCAGCACGGTGCGCCAGAAGGTCTTGCCCTTCAAGAAGCGGTTGCGAAGAACGGCTGCGAGACCGATCGACAGCACCATCTGAGGAAAAGTCGACCAGAACCAGATGTCAAAGGTGTTGCCGATTGACTGCCAGAACACGTCGTCTTGAAGCAGGTAGGTGAAGTTGTCGAAACCGATGAAGGTTTGACCCCCCAGTGGATCCCAGTTGAAGAAGGCGACATAGGTCGAATAGGTGACCGGTGCCAGACCGAAGATCAAGAACATGATCACGAACGGAGCAATAAATAGGTAGCCCCATTTGCCGTTCAGCGAACGCAGACCTGGAATGGCCGGCTTGTTCTTCTTTTGCTTCTTCGGGCGCCAAGGAGTCGGGGAGCCTTTCGGCCGCCCCTTCTCGCTGGCTGCGGGTGAGTTACCCGCCACGACGTGACTCATCGATTCGAACCTTAGTTAGCGCCGCGAGTTGCGGTAGCTAGGTCTTTCATGACCTGCGCCCATGACTTAGCTGACGTCATCTTGCCTGCGGCAACACGGGTCAGACCGCCACCGAACGCAAGGTCGATCGCTGGGTTCAGTTCACCTTCGAAGATCGGCTTGAGCTTGAGGATACCCTGCGAGTAGATCTTGCCGACCGGGGCGTTGTTGAAGAATGGGTCAACAAAGCCGGTGACCGATGCGTCGTTGTAGATCGACTTGGTCGAAGGGAACAGACCATAGGTGCGGAACACCTGAAGCTGCTGCTCAGGAGCTAGGTACCAGGCCAAGAAGTCCCAGGCGTCTTGCTTCATGTTCGAGTATGAGGTGATACCAAGCTGGGTTCCACCCTGGTTTCCACCGCCACCAGGAAGGTCGGCTACGTCCCACTTGCCAGAGGTTAGTGGTGCTTGCTGCTTGACGTAGTCCATCATCCAGGCTGGAGCCAAGATCGCTGCGAACTTGCCGGTGTTCATGCCGACAGGCCAGTCAGGAGAGAACTGTGCGGTCTTGGTGCCGATGCCGGCCTTGGTTGCCTTGATGGTGGTGTCCCATGCGGCCTTGATGTTTGGGTTCCAAGAATAAAGAGGTTCCTTCTTCTTGGTCTTTGGGTTGACGCCAAAGATGGTGCCCGAGTCGGTTCCGTTGTCGTTGTAGTACTTGGTGGTGCCCTGCTGCAACATCGCGGCAAAGATTGCACCTGCGTTGTCCATGAAGCCAACGCCCTTCTTCTTGTCGGCTGCGCTCAGCTTTGACATGTACTTCTGGCCCTGGGCAATGAACTTGTCCCAAGTTGGCCATGACTTGCCAAGAATGTCGCGACCGGTGCCGTTCTTAGACTGAGCGGCGGTGATCAGACCGGCCTTGACCATGAGGTCGGTGCGGTAAAGAACTTCGAGGCCACCGACGTCGGTAGGAATACCGATGACTGAGCCATCGTGACCTACACCCTGAGCCCAACGCCATGACAGGTAGTTTGGCTTGATGGTGGTTGCCGACTGACCTGCAGGCACGGTGCCGACCAAAACGGTCTTGCCGGTTGCGTCAACATAAGAGACCTTCACGGCGTGGCCGTTCTTGTCGGTGCCGTTGGTGGCATCGGCGTTAGCTGCCGAGGTGCGCATGGTCTTTAGGTCGGTGAAGCATCGTGGGTATGAACGCCACTTGCCCGAGTACGAAACCTCGACGGCAACGATGTCTGGACCGGTGTGGCTAGTACATGCGGCAACCATGTCGGTTCCGTTCATGGCAGCAAGGTCAGACTTCTTAATGGTGAGCTGAATGTCTGGGTGAATCTTCTTATATTCAAGAATCAGGTTTGGCTCAATAACGTCACCGAAGGTCCAGATGGTGATGGTTTTAGTGGTTGCGTTTGCTGCGCCCGGTGCGGTCACACCGACACCGAAAGTAAGTGCTGCCAGGGCGATGCCGGCTGCGATCTTCTTGAGTTTCATCTAAGACTCCTTGAGGGTCGAAACAATAACGTTACTGAAATCGGTTTCTGAAATCGGTTTCACAGGAATTATACTAAACTGCGAAAGCGGTTTCAGCGCAAGTCTCTATAGCTATTCCTAGCCATTCGTTACTAAAGCGTGATGAATCATTTGACACGATAGATGCAGCACCAAAACTATTTAGGAGTGACATGAAACTTCGCAGTGCACTTAGAGTTGTCGGGCTCGTCGCCGCGGCATCTTTGCTGGTTGCGCCTCTGAGCGCCGGCCCTGCCACCGCTGCAACTAAGTACAAGATGCTTTGGAGCCAAGAGTTCAACGGCAAAGCGAAGACCCGCATCGACACCAAGCAGTGGAACTACGAGATGAGCGTCGGGCCTAACGGCGAGAAGGAGTACTACACAAACTTCACTCGCAACTCGGCCATGGACGGCAAAGGAAACTTCAACATCAACGCCCGCCTGATCAAAGAGGGCGATGTCATGTACAACTACTGCATGCCCGACGTGATCGACAACTGCTGGTACACCAGCGCCCGTTTGAACACAGGCAACAAGGTCGGCTTCAAGTACGGTCGCATGTCGGCACGCATCAAAATGCCTTCAGGCACCGGAGTTTGGCCAGCGTTCTGGATGCTTGGTCAGTCACTGAACAATGCTGTTACCTGGCCAGACTGCGGTGAGCTCGACATTGTCGAGGCAAAAGACAGCCCAAACACCATGGTCTTCGGCACTGCTCACGGCCCAGGCTATTCGGGTGGTGGCGGTCTCGGTGACGTGATTAGCAACAATGCCCCACTGTCAGATGGCTACCACACCTATGCAATCGAGTGGAAGAAGGACCGAGTCGACTGGTACTTCGACGGCACCCTCTATCACTCCATTCAGCCTCGCGACACCCTTGGCAAGCCTTGGGTCTTCAACCAGGAGTTCTTCCTAATCATCAACTTGGCGATGGGCGGCATGTTTGTCGGCAACCCAACCTTCGCTGACATCACACCAACCCCGAGCGCAACCATGTCGATCGACTGGATTCGTTATTACTCGGTCAACGGTGTTGGCAAGGTAATCAAGCACTAATCCACACGGATGGCGACCCCGCCGGCTCAGGCCGCGCGGGGTTTCGCTTTGCCGGTTTGGGGCTGAAACCCACTGATATGCTTAGTTTTGGTGGCCGAAGGCATCGGTGATGTATGTAACGGTTTCATAAATAAACCGCTTTCACGATTTCTTTGCGATTTGCTCGGGGCTATGGTTATCATTGTGAAATCGGTTTCACGCCTCGGTGTGTTTTCGGTGAATCAACATCAATAACCTTTCTGTTGGCTGGGGCCGAGTTTGTGGCGCACACCACCGGCTCGTCCCCAGACAACTAAAGGCATTGACTCAAAATGTGCAAAGCGCAATCAACGCGCAAAGAAAGGGTAGAAAGTGACTTTCTTCTCTAAAGACTTCAAGTGGGGTGCTGCCACTAGCAGCTACCAAATCGAGGGTGCTGCACACACCGACGGCCGCGGGGCAAGCGTTTGGGACACCTTTTGTGCCACGCCCGGCAAGGTCAAGAACATGGAGAACGGCGACGTAGCCTGCGACCACTATCACCGCTACCCCGAAGACATCGCTCTTATGAAAGAGCTAGGCATTCAGAGCTACCGTTTCTCGTTGGCTTGGCCACGCATGTTTCCGAATGGTGACTCGGTGCGCGAAGAGCGCGGTTTTGACTTCTATAACCGTTTGATCAACGAACTTTTGGCCAACGACATTGAGCCAGTCATCACGATTTACCACTGGGACCTTCCGCAAACCTTGCAAGACCGCGGCGGTTGGGCAAACCGCGAGATCGTAGAAATCTTTGCCGATTATGCGGCGGCCTGTGTCGAAGCTTTCGGTGACCGCGTAAAGAGTTTCATCACCTTGAACGAGCCATGGTGCTTTTCTTGGTTGGGCTACGCCAACGGTGTGCACGCACCTGGTGTGAAAGACATTGACCAAGCGATTGCCGCCGCCCACCACAGTGCCTTGGCACACGGTGTGGCATCACGGGCAATGCGCGCGGTGCGCAGCGACATCAAGGTCGGTATCGCACTGAACATGACTAACTACCGCGTTGAAGACGAAAACAATGCCGAGCTGATGCAGCTTAAGGGTCTGATGGACTCGCACATCAACCGCTGGTGGACCGATGCAGCAGTGACCGGCCACTACCCAGAGAACCTGGTCGAGAGCTACGGCGAAACTCTAGAAAAGCTGATGCTGCCTGGTGACCACGAGTTGCTAAAGGTTAAGACCGACTTTGTTGGCATCAACTATTACAGCGACTCGTTCCTGGGTCTTCCAGATGCCGACACTCGCCCGATGATTGAAGGCGGCTTGTTCCCTTTCACTCAGCGAAGCAAAGACAACAGTCCAGAGCCAAAGACCGACATGGGCTGGCCAATCACCCCTGAGGGCATTCACGATCTCGTTTTGCGCGTATCGCGCGACTGGCCAGAACTTGGTTCGATCTTCATCACCGAAAACGGCGCTGCCTATCCTGAAGGCCCCGATGCCTCCGGCGAAGTGCACGACGACCGTCGCGTTGACTATTTGACCTCGCACCTCGAAGCACTTGGCCGCGCGGTCAACGAGGGCGCACCTGTTACGCACTATTTCGCATGGTCGCTGATGGACAACTTTGAGTGGGCAGAAGGCTATGACAAGCGTTTCGGCATGATTCACGTTGACTTCGATACCCTGGTTCGCACGCCAAAGAAGTCAGCCCGCATTTACGCTACGATTATCGAGTCCAACGGTGAAAGCCTGAAAGCAGTCACCGTTTAATTTCACGGGGAGGTTAAATGAGCGCCAAAGCACGCCCAACCTACTCTGCGATCGCGAAGGCCGCCGGGGTTTCTGAAGCCACGGTCTCTCGCGTATTGAACAACGACGAGCGAGTAAACCCAGAACGCACGGCAGCCGTCATGAAGGCAGTCGAAGAGCTTGGATATCGACGACACCGCGCCGCAACAGCCCTTGCGTCGGGTCGCACCGGATTGATTGCTGTTGTGATTGACGACGACCTATCCGTGTTCTCTGACCCGTTCTGGGGCACCGTGACCTCGGGAATCAGCCGCGTGCTCATGGAAAACCACCTTCAGACCGTGCTGATGGTCACATCGGTGAACAGCGTTGACGGGCCTGTTGCACACTATCTTGAGGGTCGTGAAGTAGACGGCGCGATTTTCTTTCAGCTGCACAAAGATGCTTTGGTGCGCAAGCTAGCCAAGCAGGGTCTGCCAATTGTGATCACCGGAAGCCCGCACACCGACACCGACCTTTATTTTGTTGACACCGACAACTTTGGCGGCGGTTATGCAGCCACCAAGCACCTGATGTCGCGCGGTTGCAAGAAAGTTGCCATCATTACGGGCGACATCGAAACCACCGCTGGCCACCAGCGCCTAGACGGCTATAACCAGGTCTATCGCGAGTTTGGTCGCGTGCCAAACAAGAGCCTCATTCGTCAGGGTGACTACTCGTATGAGAGCGGTCAGGTCCAAATGGAACACCTTTTGGCAGAACACCCCGACGTCGACGCCGTCTTTGCCTGCAACGACCTAATGGCATTGGGTGCGATTGCTGCCATCGAAGCGGCTGGCAAGAGTGTTCCAGACGATGTTGCCGTTATCGGCTTTGACGACTCGGTTTCGTCACGCACCTCGCGCCCACAGCTTTCGACTATTCGCCAAGACATCACCGCGCTTGGCGAGGCCGCAGCCGAACTCATGATCGCTCAGCTAAACGGCGAGCCTGTAGAGTCGCGCATCATGCCTGTCGAGCTGGTTCTGCGCGAATCTGCCTAGCCGCAACAGCGCATTCACTAAACAACAATCACTAAACACCAAACACCAAGATGCCTCGCGGCTGCTACCCGGCGGCATTTTGGTTAAAGCAATGGGCCCCGACTTTCGCCGGGGCCCATCTACTTTTTGGGGCTATTAGCCAACCTTGACGCTAGTTGCAGTCAACGAGAACTTGTTGCCTGCGCTGTTGCTTGCCTTGACCAGGGCGCGCACGAACTTGCCCTTGTCTGCGGCTACCAACTTGTAGCTAGCTGAGGTTGCCTTGGCGATAACCGAGCACTTTGCCGAGGCTGCTGGTGCGGCGGTGCCGACCTTGCCTGCGATGGTGCAGCGGTACCAGCTGTAGGTGAAGGTTGGTGCTGGAGTTCCAGACCAGGTGCCCTTGGCTACAGTTAGCGACTTGCCAACCTTTGCGGTTCCCGAAACGGTTGCAGCCTTGCTGTTGCGTGGTGCAACAGCTGCAGGAGCAACTGGAATCGCAGGAGTGGTTGCTCCGACGAAGCCAACGTTGTCAACGTAGTAAGCCTGACCACTGACAGCAACTGCTGCAGCGCCGTGGTACGAAGGAACGTCTCCACCGTTTACGAAGTCAGGGAAGATAACTGCCTTGACGTAGTTAGCTGCTGCCGAGTAACCGACTGCTGCTGACATGTCGAAGGTCAGTGTCTGCCAACCTGGCGAAGCCTCGACGGCCTGGCTGATGGTTGCACCTGACTCTGGAATCAACTGGACCTCAACAGGGCTCTTTGCAGAGTCTGGTGAGTAGTAGTTGAAGGTCACGTTGTGGTGGGTCGAGTCAGCGAGGATGGTGTTTGCTGGAGCTTCGATCCAGTTGACACCTGCCCATAGCTGGCCAGACTTGACGATCTTCAGTGCGTTGCCGCCATTGCCACCAGCTGGAGCTGCCGCAACGGTTGCGACTGCACCTTCGAATGCACAGGCCCAACCTGGAGGGTTTGCACCACAGTCGATTGCTGCCTTAGGGCCGGTCACGTCGCCAGACTCGTAGGTTACGAGAAGAGCTGGAGCGGTCTTTGGCACTGGGATTCCAGGGGTGGTTGCGCCGTTGAAGCCAACGTTGTCAATGAAGTAGTTCTGGCCGGTTACGGCTGCTGCTACTGCACCTGTGTAACCAGGAACGTCGTTGGTGTTTACGAAGTCAGGGAAAATGACTGCGGCGGTGTAGTTCTTGGCGTCGTTGTATAGAGCCGAGAAGTCGAAGGTCAACTTTGACCAGCCTGGAGCTGCCTGAACGGCCTGGCTGATGGTTGAACCGCTACCGATCATCTGGAACTGAACAGGAGTGTTCACAGTCTCAGGTGAGTAGTAGTCAAGGGTGACCGAGGTGTGGGTTGCATCCATCAACTTGGTTCCGGTTGGAGCGGTGACCAGGTTTACACCTGACCAGGCGTTTCCGGCCTTGGTGATCTGCAGAGCCTTGCCACCGTTGCCGCCAGCAGGAGCGTCGGCGATTGCGGTGCTTGCACCCTCGAAGCCAGCGCCAAGTGCAGCTGCACCTAGGTTGTCGCCAGTTTCAAAGGTCATCAAAGTCGAAACAGCTTCGATTGTGCCAGGAGCACCGTTGCCGGCACCGTTGACGTTGTCAGCGGTTCCACCGTTGATCGAGATGTTGTCGAAGTCATACTTCTGGCCGGCTGGGGTAACAGCAGCAGTGCCGCTGTAGCTTGAGTCATCGGCTGAGAAGTCAGGGAACACTGCGAGCACGTTGTACTCGACTGCGTCGTTCCAACCTGTTGCGGTTGACATGTCAACGCTCAGGTGGTTCCAACCGACGGTTAGAGCAACTGCCTTAACGGCCGAAGCGCCACCATTCTGAAGTTTGATCATCACTGGTGATGCGGTGTCTGCGTAGACATCCATGGTGATGGTTGAGTTGCCTGCGGCGCCTAGACGATAAGGAACCTGGCCGCCTAGGATCAGGTTCATACCAGCCCAGACTTCGCCGTTCTTGGTGAACTCAGCAACCTTGCCAGTGCCTCCTACAGGGGCGTCGACAATTGCAACGCCACTGCCGCCGAAGGTGTTGGCTGCGGCACCAATGGCGTCGCTAGCCTCGAAGTTCAAGTAGACCTTGCCTGCGTCGGCTGCCTGAGCAATGTTGGCCATGCCAACGGTGCTGCCAAGTGCCAAAGCAATGCTGGCCACAAATGTCAGAGCCTTTTTGGCTCCGGTCTGTGAAGACTGCATTGTGTTCCTTTCATAACTGTCATGAAAGGTGATCAAGCTTCGTCGCTCAAAAAAGCGCACTCTAACCAAATCACCGGGAACGCGCGCACACACGTCTGATTCGATAGTAAAGCCGAAAGCGGTTTCACGAAAGCGGTTTCAGTGATTCATATGATGCTGTTATCCAATCTTTATAAAGGCATTGGGCACCTCAGTTTCGACGACCTAGACTGAAACAATGTCCAAAATGCGCCCATTTCTGTTGCTGCAAGCATCTTCGCTGACGGCGACCATTTCGGGATCGGCCACATTCATTGGAACACCTTGGTTGGCGCTGCACGTAACTCACTCGTCGACACTGGCAGCGATAGTTATTGCGGCGAGCGCCGTGCCAGGTTTGCTGCTTACCCCCTTTGTTGGCGGCCTCATCGACCGCTTTGGGCGTCGTCGGGTTGCCTTTTGGTCTGAGATGTTCATCTTTGCAACCAGCGCGCTGATACCGATCGTGGCCATGACCATCGGCATGAGTCTTCCGATGTTGATCATTCTGGTTGTTTTAAAGGCACTCATGCCCGGCGGGCAGCCGGCGCGAAAATCGCTTTTGCCCGACACCGCCGATCACGCGGGCATGCCGCTCGACCGAGCTAACTCTATTAATGAGGCAATCGGTGCCGCCGGCTTTGCGATTGGGCCAAGCGTTGCCGCCCTGCTGATTTGGGTTTTCGACAGCTACGCCGCGTTTTGGGCGGCTGCCGGCTTTAGCCTGGTGGCATCTTTGCTGGTTTTGTTTATTCGGGTTACCGAAAAGCAAGAGCCGGTCGAAGGCGAACCCGAGTCGAGTCACCCAATTCGCTATGCCCTGCAAGGGTTTGTCACGTTGGGCAAGATTCCGGCCCTGTTGGTGGTTTTCAGCAGTTTCATCGTGCTGGCCATCATTTATATTCCAACCGAAATGGTTGTGTTGCCAAGGTATTACCAAGGCATTGGGCAGCCGCAATTTCTTGGCATTTTGATCACCACAATGTCGACATTCACGGTTATGGGGTCGCTGCTGTTCGAGCGCATTCACAAGTGGGTCGGTTATTCGAACATTGTGCGCATTGCCGGTGTGACCATTGGGCTGTGCATGATTCCGATGGCGCTGCTGCCGAGCTATTGGTTGATGCTGGTGCTTGGCGCGATTCTCGGTTTCGTGTGGGGTCCGATGATGCCTCTGCTAAACACCCTGATTCAGACAATGGTGCCTGCCAACGTTCGTGGGCGCGTGTTCGCTGTCGAAATCGTCATGTGGAACACCGCCCCCCTGACCTCTTTTATTGTTGTCGGTCTGGCGCTCGATTCGTTTGGAGTGCAGCCTGTTTATATGACGCTAGCTATCTTGGTTTTTGTGGCTTCGGCTGCGATCGCCATGGCACCGCAACTGAGTCACCTGTCTGACGAATACAAAACGAGCCGCGCCTAGCTTTTTGGCCACGATGCCTTCGGCGACCGCACGGCCTTGCCAAACCGAGGTTCGGTTTATGGGTAGATGTGCAGTGTTCCGATGCCGTTGATCGTGCTGTAGCGCACGTAGTCAACCGACATGGTGCTCGAGGTTAGGCCAGCATCAATGGTTCCACCGAGGTTGCCGCCCATAGCCAGGTTGAGAATCACATAAAACTCTTTGTTGAATACCCAGTCACGGTCTGTCTTGCTGACCGAACCGTATTTGACTCCGTCGATGTACCAGGTGACCTGATCTGGAAGCCAGTCGATTGTGTAGGTGTGATAGTCGTCGGTGAGCGGTGAGGCGGCATCTTTGGTGTTGCCTCGACCAACGGCGTCGCTGATTGGGCCGTGCAGGTAGCCAAGCAGGTGTGCAGGGGTCGCGCCCAGGAGCTCCATAACGTCGATCTCGCCACAGCTTGGCCAGAACGCGGTGTCGATGTTGCTGCCCAAAGTCCAGAAGGCATTCCAGGTTCCAGCACCAGGAGCCGCTTTAATGCGTGCTTCGAGTCGACCGTATGTGAAACCGACTTTGCCCTTGGTGACAATCTTGGACGACAAGAACTCACATGGCCCGTAGTAGCAGTGAGTTGCACTGGCGCCGGTCTTTGTTGCGACCATGTTCAAAATGCCACTGCCGTTGGTGGTCGATTGGTCAAAGCGGTACCACTGGCGTTCGTTGTTGCCCCAACCGCGATTGCTATAGGCGACACCGTCGCCATCTTGGCCTGACCAATAGGCAGGGTTGGCCGTTGCGCCAGATGCGCCATCGAACTCGTCACTCCAAACCTGGGCATAGGTTCGAGCTGTGGTCGCGATGGTTAGGTTTGGGCTCTTCAGCACTGTGTCGAAATAGCCGGCTGGGGCTTTGATTTTGGCGCTGGCGGCCATTGCGGTGCCGGCGTCGGCAAGGCTAATGGTGTGTGTCATGGTGCCATCCGAGGCGAGAGTCTCGGTGTCTCGAGCGAAGGCATAGGTTATCGAAACCGGAGCCGGCAGAACCTGTGCCGGAGTGATTACCAGGGCGGTATTGGTGCCGTCGGTATAGGCGAGTTGTGGGTTGGCGACCACAAAGAGCTCACCGATTTGGATTGTGTTTGAAAGGACGATTTTCTTCGCGGTTCCGATGATGGCCGTCTCGCGAAGCTGAAGTCTTCCGGTGTTTTGGCTTGCCGGAATCTTGTAAGTCGTGGCAGTTGCCTTGGCTACCGGCTTGCCGTTGTAAAGCCACTCGAGCGTTGCCTTGGATGGCTTTGGGGTGATCTTGGCGAGGGTGGCAGACACTTTGGTGCCAACGGTTGCGAACTTGTCAATGGCAGGAGCAGCGCTCACCGTGATTTTCACCGCTGACGAAGCAGGTGAAACGCCTAGCCCAACCAGGGCGAGTGAGGCGATAGCAATAGCGGCCAGTGTCTTGCGCATCTTGACGTTCTTTCGGTACTTGGTTCGAGGATGTTTCTGGTCGAAAGGCACAAGGGTGGGATTCATCTGAACCCCACCCTTGTGCATCACTTCGATTGGTGTTGCTGGCGGTTAGCCAACCTTGGCGGTTGACTTGGCTAGCGAGATTGCGCTGCCTGCCGAGTTGCGTGCGGTGACCTGGGCGGTAACAAACTTGCCCTTGTCAGCTGCAACCAGCTTGTAGCTAGCAGCGGTCGCCTTGGCGATTGCTACACACTTAGCGCCAGCAGCTGGTGCTGCCTTGCCTGCAGCTACCGCTGAACCACAGCGGTACCACTTGTAGGCGAAGGTTGGGGTGCTGCCGTTGAAGGTGCCCTTGTTTGCGGTCAGGCTCTTGCCAACCTTGGCGGTTCCGCTGACGGTGGCTGCAGACTTCACCGACGGAGCGACTACCGGAAGGTTGACGTAGTGGAACTCAACCATGTCGGCAGTGTCGTTGGCGGCACCTGCAATGTCAGGCCAGATCTGAGAGAACACTGCACCGTGTGCCTTGTCAACCGGAGTGGCTGTGGTTAGGGTTGCCGGAATTGGCTCACCAACGGTGTCGTTGTTCTTCAGGGTGAAGAGCACGTTTCCGAAACCGTCAGTCGTTGCAGTCCACAGCGCCTGGTCGGCGTCGTTGGCTGCACTGGTGTTGGTTGCGGTGTTGGCTGTTCCGGTGGTTGCGTCAGTCAGGTGAGCGTTTGAACCTGAATAAGCCTTGCCCATGTGCAGCTTGACCTGAGTGTTTGCTGCTGGGTTGCCGTTGTCGTCGGTCACGTGATAGACGATTGGCGAGGTGGTGCCAATCTTTGCGTAGACCTGGCGAACTCCGATACCGGTGTGGTACCAAGGGTTGTCGACGCTGAACATGGTCTCTAGGTCGGTGCGGTGAATCGAGTTAGTGTCGGTCAACGCTGGTGAGACCATGCGGATGGTTGGGTGTGTTACCGGAGCTGCATCTGGTGCAACCGTTGGGTTGTAGTAGTGGAACTCGGTGATCACTGAGTGGTCTGGAATTTCGCCACCGATGCTCGGCAAGAACTGAGCGTGGGTGTCGTCTAGACCATCTGGAGAGATGATTGGCGCGCCCGTGAAGCTGTCTGGCTGGGTTTCACCATCGGTGTCGAGGTCTAGAACGGTGAAGGTCACGTTGCCGTATTGGTCGGTGGTGTGAAAGACCTTGGCGCCGTCGGCTGCGCTGGTGGCTGCCTTGGCACGGGTTCCGTCAACCGAGACCTGTGCGCGTGAGTCTGAGTACTGCTTGTTCATGCGCAGAGCAACGGTCTCGCCGACAAGCGGGGTCACGCCATCGCTCTGGGTTACGTGGTAGGTCAAGTTGATGACCGAACCAACTGGAACGAAGGTGCGCTGGTACTTCAGGCCGTCGCCGAACCAACCCTTGGTAACCCAAGTGTCGGCCATTGCCTGGTTCTTTGCGGCTTCGCTGGTGTTGGCGTCGGTCAACCATGGGGTGACCAAAGTGATGTGAGCGCCCTGATAAGGCAGGGTCACTGCAGATGCTGGTGAAATGGCGTTAACGCCAAGCAGAGTTAGACCGGCAACCGCTACGGTTGCGGTTAGCTTCTTAAAGCTGTGCTTCATGGCTTCCTTTCGGCGCACACGTTTTTATGCGCCATGAAAACCAAAGTAACTTAATGAAAGCGGTTTCTGAAACCGATTTCACGAAACCTTTATTGTTTCGTTATCAGGGTGTGACGACGGTGCCCAAAGGGGGGCTTGTTGCTTAGCGCAGACCCAAATCGTCAAGGGTGATTGCCGTGAAGTACTTGAAACCGGCGTCTTCGATCACCTTTTGAGCACCGGTGTCGCGATCAACGACGGTTGCCACTGCGATCACATTGGCGCCAGCCTTGACCAAGGCTTCGGCAGCGGTCAGCGGAGATCCACCGGTTGTCGACGTATCTTCGACGACAACTACGTTTTTGCCCGCAACATCGGGGCCTTCGACCTGGCGACCCATGCCGTGAGCCTTGGCAGCCTTGCGAACCACAAAAGCGTCGATTGCTCGACCGCGAGCAGCCGCCTGGTGCATGACCGCGGTAGCAACCGGATCGGCGCCCATGGTTAAGCCACCAATAGACACAAAATCTACGATGCCGTTGGCGTCGAGCAGGTCGAGCATCACTTGGCCGATCAGTGGCCCGGCTTCGTGATGAAGTGTTGCTCGGCGAAGGTCAACGTAGTAGTCGGCCTCGAGACCGCTCGAAAGGGTGACGCGACCGTGAACTACGGCGAGCTCTTTGATGAGTTCGACTAGGCGCGGCTTGGCTGCAGAGGTGAAGGTCATGGCTCTAGTTTAAGCGAAAGACCCCGAGTTGCCTCGGGGTCGTCGCCATCTGCATTGGGGGTTGCAGAAAAGGTTTAGTCTTCAGAACCGCCGTCATCAGACCCTGCAGCGAATTTTGGAATCGCCAAAGGTGGAATCGCAATCTGATTGGCCGGTGAGGTCTGCGAGATCGAACTGGCCGCAACGGGCGTGGTGGCCGGCTTTACGAACGGTGGTGAAACCAGAATGACTCCGGCTAGAACCAAGGACGAAGTCGAAGCGAATACGATCTGCTTGATGGTGTTTCTCTTCATTTTGTGTCCTTTCTTGGGCTACAAATTCAAGGTAACAACTCCAAGATGCCGGGGCGGCAAAACTCAGCTGACTTGCAACAAAGCCCCAGCCGACTCACAGGGTCAGTGGGCGGCGGAGCCAGTGGACGGCCGAGCCAGTGGACGGCGTGGTGTCATCGGGGGCTTAAGCGCCGGCAGGGCCATCGGAGCAAATGCAAAAGACCCCGGCTTTCACCGGGGCCTTCGCATCTGTCAACTAGACAGAATCAACTCAAGAGTCGATTGGCAACTACTTGGTTGGCAGTGGGCTAACGCTTGGGTTTGGAGTGCTGGCCGCTGGCTTTGCCACGGTCAGGGTCTGAGTCGAGTCGATTGCAACAAGTTCAACCTTGTAATCGCCAGGGCGCAGGTCTGGAATGGTCACGGTCTGTGAACCGGTTCCGGTGACTGCGACAACTTCGACGTGTGCAGGACGAGCCGGTGCACCAGCTGGGGCATCGGCCGGCGCTGGGCGAACGGTGGTGTCGGTGACAACGACCTCATAGGTCTTGCCATCATCTGGCACGTTCACGGTAACGGTCTGAGAGATTGCGGCGCCTGGGCCGAAACCGTCGTGACCTTTGCCTAGTCCTTTGCCGTGGTCTCCGTCGCCGTCACCCTTGCCGAAAGTCGGTGCGGTGCTTGCGCTAGGAGTGCTCGAGCTCGAAGATGACGCCTTGTTGGCGTGACCCTTTGATGCAGCGAACGATGGGCTTGCCAGCACGAGTCCGAGGACCGTTGCCGCTGAGGCGACGACTACTGCGCCGCGCTTGATCTGCTTCTTGTCCATTTGTGGTTCCTTTCGTAGGGGGACAAAACGAACCTATTCGGCGAGCGCTATGACAGGTTGTGAAATTCAGGGTGCTCGCACCAACGACACAGCAAAGGCTCAGAAAAGCCGAGGTGTATGTGAAAAACCTAAGAAGTGGCTAAAAGCAACGTGCCATAGCGCGCCATTTGCGAACCTGATAATCTCGATGAGTTGTCTCTTTTCGTAGGGGGACAAACGGCTTCTCTCGAGAAGTTGCGCGCGAGTGGCGAAATGGCAGACGCGCTGGCTTCAGGTGCCAGTGCCTTCACGGGCGTGCGGGTTCAAGTCCCGCCTCGCGCACAGCTGACCCACCTTCTATATAGATGGTGGGTTTCGTGTTTTAACAGCAACCTTTGACCTTCAGCATCGGGCTGGTTTGGGTGGTTGGCGGTTAAACTTAGAACTCAAGCGATAGGACGGCATGGGCATTCTCGACGGGTTCGAAAAGGGTCTTGAGCGACTGGTTACCGGCGCGTTCAGCAAGACCTTCAAAAGCGAACTCCAGCCCATCGAAATAAGCGCGGCCATCAAAAGTGAGATGGATTCGAACGCGAGCTTTGTGGCGCGCGATCGCATCTTGGTGCCAAACAGCTTTACCGCATACCTATCCCCCGCTGATTTCACCAGGATGCGCGCGCTCGGCGAGACTCTGATTCTCGAACTGAACGACCAGGTTGCTCGTCACGCGGCTAGGCAGAAGTTTCAGTTTGGTGGTGCGCTGGGTATTAAGGTCGCCGAGGATGGCTCGCTCAACGTTGGCCAGGTTCGCATCGCCTCGACGACTGCCGACGTGCAGGTCGAATGGACTCCGGCTCTCGATGTTGCCGGCACTCGCTATGTGCTGACCAAGTCGCAGACCACCGTGGGGCGCGACGCCAGTGCCGACATTCAGGTCAACGACAACAGCCTGTCGCGCAAACATTTTGAGATTCTCTGGGATGGCAAGCGCGGCGGTGTTCGTGACCTCGGCTCGACCAACGGCACCAAGCTGAACGGTCGCGCGGTCAACGAAGCGGGCATCGAAGCCGACGCAGTGATCAGCGCGGGTCAAACGGAGTTTGTTTTTAGGGTGCTAGCAAAGTCGGTGACAAATGAGTGAACTCGCGCTGTTTTTGGTTCGGTTCGGCTTCATGGCCGTGCTGTGGATCTTCATCTTTAGCATCATCGGTGTGATTCGCGCCGACCTGTTTGGCCAACGCGTGGTCGGCAAAGCCACCGAGCGCAGCGTGCCACAGGTTTTGAGCACGCCGATCATTCCGGCTGCACCGAGCGGCGCGGTTAGCGTGGTCAGTTCATCGGCTGGCAGGTCGAGTTCGATCGCAACGCGCTTGGTGATTGTCGAAGGCGAGCACACTGGCAAAGAGTTGCCCCTCAGCGGTCGCGAACTGCACATCGGTCGTGCGCCAAACAGCGACCTGGTGATCGACGACGAATACGCGTCAACTCAGCACGCCAAGCTCGTGCTGATGAATGAGGACTGGCTGATTCAAGACCTCAACTCGACCAACGGAACCTACCTGGCCGGCGCCAGAGTTGGCACACCCGCCGTGGTCAAACTAAACACCCCGGTGAAAATCGGCAAAACGGTATTCGAGCTGCGGGCCTAGCCGATGGCAGTCAAGCTCGTTTCGCACGCGGTCAGCAACATTGGCCGTGTTCGTTCGAGCAACCAAGATGGCGGTTACGCAGGCTATCAGCTTCACTTTGTTGCCGACGGCATGGGTGGTCACGCGGGTGGCGACATTGCCAGCGCTATGGCATCGCAGCAAATCGCACAGGTCGATGATCTTTATGCCACGCCCGAAGACGCCGGTGCGGTGCTGCTGGCGAGCATCTTAGAAGCCAACGAAAAGCTTGGCCGGACTGTTTCGGACCACGCCTATTTGGCCGGCATGGGCACAACTTTTTCGGGTGTGCTGTTCACCGCCGACAAGGCTGTGATTGGGCACATCGGTGACTCGCGAATCTATCTTGCACGCGAAGGTCAAGTGCGTCAGGTGACCACCGACCACACGTTTGTTCAGCGTTTGGTTGAGACCGGCAGAATCACTCCCGCCGAAGCTCTGGTTCACCCGCGACGCAACGTTTTGATGCGTGTTCTGGGTGACACCCCCGAACCACCAAACGTTGATTCTTGGGTCGAAGATGCCCTGCCGGGCGACCGCTGGTTGATGTGCAGCGATGGTCTTTGCGGTTATGTCAGCGACGAAGTGATTTTTAGAAACATGTTGGCAAAGTCGCCCGCTGCCGACGTTGCCGAAGATCTGATCGGCGAAACTCTTGAGGCTGGCGCACCCGACAACGTGACGATCGTTATTGTCGATGTTCTCAGCGAGGCCGCGGCCACCGACTTTGTGCCAACGCCAACTTATGTTGGTTCAGCCGCCAACGATGTGGTTATCGATACTCGCCGCGGCAAGGGTGGCGGTTTGCTGCTCTTGAACACCCGCTTGATTGCATCACGGCTTGCTCGCAACGAAGACCCGACCGACTTTGTGCCCGAGTCTGATGAATACCTAGAAAAGGTTGCGGCCGAAACCAACAAGCGAATCAAAAACCGCGTGCTGCGTCAGGTGATGACCTGGCTGCTCATCGCCATTGCGGCAACCCTCGGCCTGTACTTCGGTTATCAATACACCCAGAGCAAGTTCTATGTCGGCGAATTCGAAGGTCGCGTCACTGTCTATCAAGGCATTCGCGAATCGCTGGGACCACTCAAGTTCTCGCACGTTTATGAAGAAACCTCGATTGAGGTAAGCAGCCTCACCGAATATCAGCGCGGTCTGATTCAACGCACCATTTATGCGACCGACATCAACGATGCGCACCGCATTATCGTGACCGTCACGCCGGCGGCCAACAAGTGAGCGCCGTGAGCGCACCGCGCATTCGCCAAGTTGTGCCTCGAAGCCGCAACATCGAGGCTGCTCTGCTGCTTTTTGTTGCAGGCATCAACGCCTATGAGCTCGCCCAGGTGCAACTGAGCACCATTCAGATTCTGCGTTCAGACTTTTGGCTTTATTGGGCCCCGCTTGCGATTGCCTCGCTGGTGGTGCACATGATTCTTCGCCGCAAGGCATCGGAGGCAGACTCGCTGCTGTTGCCGATCGGTGTGTTCTTGAACGGTTTGGGTTTGGCCGAGATCTATCGCCTCGACCTGGCCAAGCAGGCCGCCAACGCCACCGACTTGTTCGCCACCAAACAGGTGATTTGGACAATCGTTGCCCTCGCAGCCGCCGGTGCAACCATTTGGTTTGTGAAGAGCCACCTTTCGCTGCGACGTTATGTCTTCATCGCGATGGTGGTGGGCATTGCACTTTTGATTTCGCCGATGCTGCCGATCATCGGTCGCAACATCAACGGCGCCCAGCTTTGGATTGGCATTGGCCCGTTGACTTTTCAGCCGGGTGAGCTGGCAAAGATTGCGCTGGTCGTGTTCTTTGCTGGCTATTTGGTTTCGCGTCGCGACTCGTTGGCGGTCGTTGGTCGCAAAGTGTTCGGCGTGCACATTCCGCGAGCGCGTGAGCTCGGGCCGATCTTGGCGATTTGGGTGCTCAGCTTGGTGGTACTGGTTTTGCAACGCGACCTCGGCACGTCGCTGCTCTACTTCGGACTCTTCTTGGTGATGATCTATGTGGCCACTGGGCGTGCCGTTTATGTCGCCGCCGGTTTGAGCATGTTCATCGCCGGAGCACTGGTTGCTAGCCGAGTCATGTCTTATGTTTCGGGCCGGTTCGACGCGTGGTTGAACCCCTTTGACCAAGCTCACTACGATGCCGTCGGCGGCTCGTATCAGCTTGTACAAGGAATCTTCGGTTTGGCGCACGGCGGCATTTTCGGAACCGGGCTAGGAGGCGGTTTGCCTCAGCTGGTTCCGTTGGCCGAAAGTGACTTTATTGTGAGCTCGCTCGGCGAAGAGCTTGGCATGGTCGGTCTGTTCGCCGTGCTTATTTGCTATGTGTTGATCGTCAGTCGCGGCATGCGCATCTCGTTCACTCACCAAGATGACTTCAGCAAGTTGCTTGCCGTTGGATTTTCGTTTGTGATTGCGCTTCAGTGCTTCATCGTTATCGGTGGAGTTACGCGCGTGGTGCCGCTGACCGGTTTGACTACACCACTGCTCGCGGCCGGCGGGTCATCGTTGTTGGCCAACTGGATAATCATCGGCCTGCTGCTGCGCATTTCGGACTCGGGCAACAAACGAGGTGACGCGTGAACAAAGAACTAAAGCGCGTTTCTATCGTCATCGCCCTGATGTTTTTGAGCCTGTTTGTGTCGACCACGATTATTCAGGGAGTGAGCGCCGACTCACTAAGTGCCGATCAGCGAAACACCAGAACCGTCTATGACAGCTATGGCGTGCAACGTGGCGACATTCTGGTTGATGGGCAACCAATCGCACAGTCGATTAAGAGCGACGACGTGTTTGCCTACAAGCGCAAATACGGCAGTTCAAAATATTCTGCGATAACCGGGTTCTTCTCGCTCTTCAACGGACAGACCGGGCTTGAGTCGGCGTCGAACGATTATCTGACCGGCAAGAACTCGTCGCAGTTCTTTGAGCAGATCAACGCGCTGTTCTCGGGCAACTCGGTGATCGGTGGTTCTATTGAGCTGACCATTAACCCGAAGGTTCAACAGGTCGCCTGGGATGCCCTTGGCAAACTGAAGGGCGCCGTGGTCGCGATCGACCCTTCGACCGGAAACATTTTGGCCATGGTGTCGAAGCCAGGTTTCGACGCGAACCTGCTTTCGGTGCACAGCTCGTCGCAAGCAAACGCGAACTACAAGAAACTGCTCGCCGACCCGGGCAACCCGCTGATCAACCGCGCTATCACCGGCGACCTTTATGCCCCCGGGTCGGTGTTCAAACTTGTAGTTTCGTCGGCAGCCATCGAGAGCGGTCTGTTCACGCCTGAGAGCAAAATCAACAACCCGTTGAAGTTCAAGCTGCCTGGAACCAACACCTTTGTTCAGAACTCTGGCGAAGGTCGATGCGGTGGGCGCTCGACGGTGTCGCTAGCCGATGCTCTGCGCTTTTCGTGCAATGTGCCTTTTGCCCAGGTGGGCATTCAGCTGGGTCAAGACCGCATCGCGCAGCAGGCATCGTTGTTTGGTTTCGGCAAGAACCTGCGCGTGCCTCTTTATGTGACTCCCAGCAGCTATCCGACCGGC